>JAJZZU010000065.1 GCA_021797365.1 Pseudomonadota bacterium
TTGCCGAACAGAGCGGTTCCGGAACCCCCAAAAAAAAAGAAGGCCCAAGGACCACCCTTGAGGCCTTCAATGAGGAGAAGAAAGGACGCGTCAGAAGCGCGCGTTCAGATTGACGAAGTATTGCCGTGGCGCCCCCGGATCGGCGAGCACGGCCCCGGCGCTGTTGCCGCCAAAATAGCCGCCGCTCGTGATGTACTGGATGGGGTCATAGCGCTTGTTGAAGAGATTGGTCACGCCCACCGTCAGGGTCACCGCCGACAGGCCGGCGATGCCGGTCCCGGCCTTGATGGCCACCTGCGTATTGACGATGTTGTAAGACGCCATCTGCACATTATTGGTGGGGGCGTTGGCCACGTTGCTGAACAGGTACTGCGTACCGGTGTATTGATCGGACAGCCCGGGCGATACCAGATAGCGCCCGAAGGCCACGCGGTAATTGACGCCCAGGGAGGCGGTGACGTCGGGGCTATAGGAGATCGGATAGCCCGCGTAGTTCGTGGTGCTGCCGCCCGGCACATAGGAGTCGAAATGCGCGCGCGTAAGCGAGGCGGTTCCAAACACATGCCAATGCCACGTCGGACTGTCCTGCGCGCTCACGTTCAAACCCTTATAAGTGGCGCTCGCCTGGGCGAACTGGGTGGTCGCGAAACCCCCACCAGTCGATATATAGGTGGTCAGGGTCTCGTTGCTCAACGTGTCGCGGTAGATATCCGCATTCATCACGAAATGACGCAGCAGGCCCGCGCGCCGGATCAGAAGCCGCGTCCCCAACTCGTAGTCGACGCTCTTGACGGGCTTTAGCGTCGCGAGATCAATGGCATTGCTGCCGCTGTAGGCACCGAAGGCGTTGTCGCCGGGGTTCTGGTAGGTCTCGGCGGCATTGCCGTACACCGACCAACGCGGGGCGATCATGTAGCGCGCCCCCAGGGACGGTTCCATGCGCGTAAAGACCTTGCTGTCGCTTGGCGCTATCGTCTGGTTGGCGGCCCCGGGCGGGGTATAGCTCGCGCCGTTGTTGAAAAATTGCGTCTGGAAATCGACGCCCGCGATCCCGGGGGTGATCGTCAAGGCCTTGATCGGCGTGATCGCGTCCTGCACAAAGCCCGTCAGATAGGTGTTGGCGAGCGTATCGTTGTTGTACTGGACCGGATTCGCCGGACTCGTTCCATAGGTCTCGTTATAGCCTGTATAAGGCGTCGAATACGTCTGATTGATCCACGACCCCCCGAACTTCACGCGATTCATGGGGAGCGTCCAGTCGAACACCAGACGGTTCCCGTAGGTGTCGGACCGCGGGTTGTAATATTCCGAATTCACAGTCCCGGGCGGCGCGCCATTGTAGTTGTAATTGTCCACACGCCAATGGACCCTATGCCCGTGGCGATACCATACGAGGTCGTGCACCGACAGATCGGGCGCGAGGCCAAGCTTGATCTGCGAATACAGCATGCGATCGCGCACCACGATCTGCTTGAACCATACCGACTCGGGCAAGGACGAGTAGTATCCGGTGGTCGACTGGCTGTAGAGCGGCGTGTTGGGCGTGCCGTCGACTGTGACGGCGCTGCCGCCGGGCCCCGCAATTATGGGCGAGACCGGAATGAAGTTGGGCCGGAACTCGGTATTGTCGTCCGCATAGCCTCCGATACTGAACGACCCGTCGCTGAAGGTCTTCACGGTCTTGGCAAACAATGCCGACGAACGGCTGGGCGCCGAAAAGGAGCCCGTGCGGAAGGTGTTGTCGCGCACAAAGCCCGCCGCCACCACCGTCGACCAATTATCGTGCGTGCCGGTGTTGGCAATGAGATCCGCGCCCTCGGTCTGATCGCTGCCGTACGTCAACCCAACGCTGCCCCCCGCCTGCTTCGTGGGCTGAACGGGGACAAAGTTGATCGTGCCACCGACGCTGTCAAACCAGCGGCTTGCGGGATTACCGGGCCCATAGATGACATTGACGCCGGAGATGAGCTGCATGATCGGGATTTCGTTCGAATCCCAACCGCCGTTATGGGAGATCAGATTGTTCATCGGCACCCCGTCGAACAGCACGGTGATGCCATTGCGTTCGACATCGCCGTTCACGCTCGACCAGCCGACCTTGACCCCGCGCAGCGCGATCTCATAGCGCGCCGACCCACTGATACCGCCGTACCCGCGCACCGCCACCCCCGGGGCCATGGCCAACGCCTGCGCGGAGCCCGCCAGCGGCCCATTGGCGGCGATCTGGCGGCGCCCTATGACACGCTCGGTCTGTGTCGACTTCAGGATCTTGCGTTTGGTGAGCTTGGTGCTCGTGGCCTTCAAGAGCGCCTCGGCCTTCTTGCGGCTTTGGGCATTCACGGTGCCGACGTTCACAGACGATGTGTCGTGGGCGGCGGCGGTGACCTGGCTTGCGGCCAGTGCGCACAAAACGAGCGAACTCAGCACCGACAGTCGGCCTGGCGTGGCCGGTAACGGGCGATAATGAGACGGCATGACGCGGTATTCCTCCACTGATTTTTTTCATGTTGGGAACTTTCTCGGGCGTACTCTGCCGTAGCCGTGTGACAACGCCGGCCCAGTTCGATGACAGATTTTTGACAGACATCGGGGGGGGGTGCGGACCCGCGCGCCGGCCGATAACCAGGGCTCGTCAGGCGACCGGAGATCGGCTACCATTACGGCATTCATGATATTGTCGATTGTTGTGTTCATCACGCGGGGCGCGTGCCCCGCCTCCATGAGGTATCAGCGGGCATGAATGATAAGACACCGGGCAAGCGGGTTGCGCAAGGCGACGAGCGCCCGCGGATCTGGGATGTTCCGACGCGTGCGTTTCATTGGACACTGGCGGCGCTCGTGGCCTGGGAGTGGGCCTCGGCCCACCTTGGGCACGGCTTGATGCGCTACCACATGTGGGGCGGCTACGCGGTGCTCACATTGATCCTGTTTCGCCTGTCGTGGGGCTTTGTCGGCAGCCATACCGCGCGCTTCGCGCACTTCCTGCGCTCACCCCGCCGCACCTGGGAATACATCAAATCGTGGCGCCGGGGCGCGCCCGATATCCACGGCCATAATCCGCTGGGCGGATGGGCGGTCATCGCCTTTCTGGTGTCATTGATGGTTCAGGTCGGGACCGGACTTTTCGCAACCGACGATGTCTTGACCGCCGGACCCTTGAACCCGCTGGTCGGTAGCCGCATGGGCGACTGGCTCACGACCGTTCATAAATGGAATTTCGATGTCCTGCTGGCGCTCATCGCCACCCACGTGAGCGCGGTGATCTTGCATCGCGTGATAGCCGGTCACGATCTCGTGCGTCCCATGATCACCGGGCGCGCGGCACGACCCGTGGCGAGCCCGGTCCCGAGTGACGCCTTCGCGCGACCCTGGGTGAGCGTGCTCGCGCTTGCACTCTCGGGCCTCGGGACCTGGCTCATTCTGCAGATCTGAGCGCCGCTAACGCATGAAGCGGTGGTGGCAGGAGCGGCAGGCATCGGCCACGTGTTCGAGCGGGCGTGCCGATGCCGCAAGCGGGGCATGGGCGGTGGCCTGTGCGAGTTGGCGGGTAAGCGCCTCGAAATGGCCAACCGCCGCCGCGAAGGCGCGCGGCTGCTGCCAGATACGCACCGACGCCTTGGTGGCCCCACGATCAGACCCTGGCACGAAGGCCACCCACGGTAGGGTGGCGAGCATTGCCAACGCCCGGCCCTCCCCGGCGGTGCGGTTCGCATCGTAAGGACGCTGGCGGCGGAGTGTCTGCGCGATACGCACGAGATTCCACTGCATCGCCGCCATGAGTTCGCGGCGATAGGCGATATCGGACTGGATGCGGGTCTCGGCCAGGACCACGGTGGGCGCAAGAACCGCGGCCACGGCCCACAGGGCCACGGCCTTCTTCAGGCATTTCATGGGTTGGGGATCTCCATTGAGGGGCTGGCGCGGTCCATCGGGGCCGCGTGGCGCGATACTACGGAGGGTGCATGACAAAACGGTGACGGCGGCGCGCCGCAAGCCGACACCGGCTTACGGCCGGCACGGCGGGTCCTGAAGGTGACCCGCCAGACCCCCGATCCGTACGGCAAGAAGCGGTTGTGTCCGCCCGATCGCGGACTACGCGCCCCTCAGGGGAGGCCGCGAACCGCAGCCCGACAGA
The DNA here is from genome assembly GCA_021797365.1 of Pseudomonadota bacterium. The sequence goes on from JAJZZU010000065.1 coordinate 4,136, forward strand.
TGGCGATGAGCGTACCGGCCCACGGGGCGGCCAGCACCATGGCGATGCCGTTTACGCTCAGGATCCAGCGCAGATCGCGCCCCTGACGCAACGGGCCGGCGTCCACGGGGGCATCAAAGAACATGAGCTTCACGACACGCAGGTAGTAGAAGGCCCCGATCACGGAAAACAGCACGGCGGCCACCGCCAGCCCATAAAATCCGGCGCTGACCGCCGCCTGGATGACCGCGAGCTTGGCGTAGAACCCTATGGTCGGGGGGATGCCCGCCATCGAGAACATGAACAACAGCATCACCCACGCATACCAGGGGCTCCTCTGATAGAGGCCGCGCAGATCCTCCAGACGTTCGGCCTCGAAACCCTTGCGCGAGAGCAGGATGATGACGCCGAACGCCCCGAGGGTCATGAAGGCGTAGATCAAGGCATAGAACAGGGCATCGGCATAGCCGCTCACGCGCGCGCTCAAGAGCCCGAGCAGCAGAAAGCCCATGTGCGCGATCGCCGAGTAGGCGAGCATGCGCTTTAAGTTGGTCTGGGCAATGGCGACCACATTGCCGACCGCCATCGACAAAAACGCGAGCAGCACCAGCATCTCCTGCCAGGCGCCGGACAGGCCATGAAGCCCCGCCACCAGCAGGCGCAGAAAGAGCGCGAACGCGGCGATCTTGGGGGCCGCGCCGACATACAAGGTCACGGCCGTCGGCGCCCCTTCATAGACATCGGGGATCCACATATGGAAGGGCACCGCGCCGAGCTTGAAGGCAAGACCCGACAGGACGAACACGAGACCCAGTGTCGCCACCATGTCATGGCGCGGGAGCGCGGCGAGCGCGGTCGCCACCCGGCCGATCGCAAGGCTGCCGGTGGCGCCATAGAGCATCGACAGGCCGTAGAGCAAAAGCCCCGAGGAGAGTGCGCCCAGCACGAAATACTTCATGGCCGCCTCGGTGGCGGGAATCGAATCGCGCTGCATCGCGATCAGCGCATAGAGGCTGAGCGACAAGAGCTCGAGCCCCAGGTACAAGGACAGGAAATGCGCGGCGCTCACCATCACGCACATACCGACAACGCCGGTGAGCGCGAGCACAAAGAATTCGCTACGAAACACCCCGCGCTCGGCGATATAGGTCCGCGAATAGGCGAGCACGATGGCAGTCAACGCAAAGATCGCGATCTGCAGCACGATGCTCAGGCGATCGCCGATCACCATGCCGTGCAATACGACGCGCGCGCCCTCATCGCGCAGGGAGTAGGCGGTGATTCCGGCGGCAATGAGGGTGGCCTGCGTGACCCCATACATCATCCCCTTGAATCGCCGCTTCCAGAAGAGGTCCGCGAGCAGGATCACGCAGGCCATGGCAAAAACGAGGATTTCCGGCAACACCGGTCTTATATGCATCATGAGACCACCCTAGGGAGTCGCGCCGGCGAGTCGCACGCCCGGGCGCCATAAAAGATGATGCACGGAGGCCGTCATCACATGCAGCAAGGGCGCGGGCCACAGCCCCAGGACGAGCACCGCCGCACCGAGGACTGCGAGAAACGAAAGTTCGCGCCCGGTCACGTCCGACAAGGCCGCCACGGCGGGCTTGGTGACCGGCCCGAAGATGACCCTCTTGTACATCCAGAGCGTGTAGGCGGCACCCGAGATCAAGGTCGTGGCCGCGAGCACCGCGTACCAGAAGTCGGCCTTGAACGCCCCCAGGATCACCAGGAACTCGCCCACGAAACCGGAGGTGCCGGGTAGCCCGGAGTTGGCCATGGCAAAGAGCATCATGAACGCCGCGAATACCGGCATGCGATTGACGACACCGCCGTAGTCGTGGATGGCGCGGGAGTGCAGGCGATCATATAGCACCCCGACACACAGAAACATCGCGGCCGACACAAAGCCGTGCGAGATCATCTGCACGAGCGCGCCATCCATGGCGATGCGGCTGAACAGGAAAATCCCGAGGGTCACAAAGCCCATGTGTGCGATCGACGAATAGGCAATCAGCTTTTTCATGTCGTCTTGCACCAGCGCCACAAGACCGATATAGACCACGGCGATGAGCGAGAGCGTGATCATGAGACCCGCCAGTTCGTGGCTCGCCTGCGGCACGATCGGCAGACTGAAACGCACGAAACCGTAGGCGCCCATCTTCAGCATGATGGCCGCAAGCACCACCGATCCGCCGGTCGGCGCCTCCACATGCGCATCCGGGAGCCACGTATGGACCGGCCACATCGGGATCTTGACCGCAAACGCGATCAAAAACGCCAGGAATATCAAGATCTGCGGGGTCGCGGCGAGCGGCAGATGATAAAACGAGACGATATTGAAGGTCTCGCCGGCGCGGAAATACAGATAAAGCAGGGCCACCAGCATCAATACCGAGCCAAGGAAGGTATACAGAAAGAACTTGATGGTGGCGTAGACCCGATTCGGCCCCCCCCAGATGCCGATGATCAGGAACATCGGGATCAGCATCGCCTCCCAGAAGACATAAAACAGCATGGCGTCGAGGGCGCTGAACACCCCGATCATGAGGCCTTCCATGATGAGGAAGGAGGCAAAATACTCCGGCACGCGTTCCTTGATCGCGGGACCTGCGGCCATCACCACGATCACACCCACCACGCTTGTGAGCAGCACGAGCGGCAGCGAGATGCCATCGACCCCAAGCGCATAATTGATGTGGAACGCCGGTATCCAGGGGACGCTTTCGCGAAACTGCATGGCGAACGAATCGGCGTGAAACAAGCCCCATAAGGGCATGGTCGCCAAAAAAGCGCCGACGGCGCCGACGGCGGCAAGCGGGCGGACGAGTTTAGGATAACGCCGGCCGCCGACCAGTATGAGGACCCCGAAGACGATGGGCAGCCAGATCGCGACGCTGAGGGCTATATGTCGATAGACGTCCATGGTGGCAGCCCTTATCCGCGGTGGAGAAAGAATGTCATGAGCACAAAGAGCCCGAGTATGATGGCGAAGGCATAATGATAGATATAGCCGGATTGCAGGCGCCGGCCCCACGCCGCGATCCGCCCCACGAGCCGCGCGGTGCCGTTCACGAGCGCCCCGTCTATGAGCTGCACATCCCCGACGCGCCATAGAAAACGTCCGGCCGCGCGCGCCCCCGCGGCGAAGCCCCCGAGATAGACGGCATCGAAGCCGTATCCGGCGCGCAATACGGCGTACACGGCGTGCAGCCGGCGCGCCATCCGTGCCGGCAGCTCCGGCCGGCGGATATAGAGATACCACGCGCTGGCGATGCCGCCGAGCGCCAGGTAAAGCGGCGGCGAGAGGAATGCCGCGCCCATGAAGGCCAGCACCCCGTGATAGTGGGGGGCCATGCGCAAGAGCGGATTGTCGGCCGGCCGCACGTAAAGGGCACCCTGAAAGAAGTGACCGAAGAGCAGCGGGCGCATGAGCAACATACCGGCGAGCACCGACGGTATGGCCAACAGCACAAGCGGCAGCGTCACCACCCAGGGGGATTCCTTGAGATGGTGGCGGGCCTGGGCGTCCATGCGCGGTTCACCATAGAACGCCAGGAACAGCATGCGGAAGGTGTAAAACGCGGTCACGAACACGCCCGCGAGCACCGCCGCGAACGCATAATCGGCGCCCGGCAGGGTCGAGCGCGCGACCGCGTCGATGATCGCGTCCTTGGAGAAAAAACCGGCGAACGGCGGGATACCGGCGAGCGCGAGCGAGCCCACCCAGGTGGCCGCGAACGTGATCGGCATATAGCGGCGCAGGCCGCCCATCTTGCGCATATCCTGTTCGTGATGCAGGGCGATGATGACCGAACCGGCCGCCAAAAACAGCAGGGCCTTGAAAAACGCATGCGTGACGAGATGGAAGATGGCGGCGGCGTAGGCCGACGCGCCGAGCGCTGCGGTCATGTAACCCAACTGCGACAGCGTCGAATAGGCGATCACGCGCTTGATGTCGGTTTGCACCATGCCAAGCAGCGCCATGAAGAACGCCGTCGAGGCCCCCACCACAAGCACCACGCTGCGCGCCACCGGCGACTGCTCGAAGAGCGGCGACATGCGCGCCACCATGAAGACCCCGGCTGTGACCATGGTCGCGGCATGGATCAGGGCCGAGATCGGCGTCGGGCCCTCCATGGAATCCGGCAGCCACACATGCAGCGGCATCTGCGCCGACTTGCCCATGGCGCCTATGAATAGGAGGATGCAGATCACGGTGAGCATGTGCCAGGACGTGCCATCGGTCACGGTAAGGCGCGCATGGCGTGCGGCGTCCACATGGGCGAAGACCGTGGCGTAATCGAGGCTATGAAACACCGTATAGATCGCCGCGATCCCAAGAACGAAGCCAAAGTCGCCGAGACGGTTCACCAGAAAGGCCTTGAGGCTCGCGAAGATCGCCGACTCGCGCGTATACCAAAAGCCGATCAAGAGGTACGAGACGAGGCCCACGGCCTCCCATCCAAAGAAAAGCTGCAGGAAGTTGTTGGCCATGACGAGCATGAGCATGGCAAAGGTAAATAGCGAGATATAGCTGAAAAAGCGCTGATAGCCCGGGTCCCCGCGCATATACCCTATGGTGTAGATGTGCACCATGAGCGATACGAACGTCACCACGACCATCATAAGGGCGGTGAGCGGATCAATCAGAAAGCCCACCGTGAGCGGCAATCCGCCGGCACGTCCCCACAAATACACGGTGGCGTCGAGATCGTGGCCGGACATCACCTGCGGCAGCGCAAAACAAGCCGACAGGGCGAATGCCACCGCGACCCCGAGGATGACGATGCGATGCGTCCAGACCGTTCCCAGTGCCCGGCCAAACAGGCCGGCGGCAAGGGATACCGCAAGACACGCAAGCGGGATCGCCGTGTACAGCGCAAGCGCGGACGTCACCGGGCTAACCCTTCAGCGTGTCGAAATCGTCGACATTGATCGTGCGGCGATTACGAAACAGGACGATGAGTATGGCAAGGCCGATGGCTGATTCCGCGGCGGCCACCGTCAGGACAAAGAAGACGAAGACCTGTCCCGACATCCCCCAGAGGAAGTGCGAGAAGGCCACGAAATTCAGGTTCACGGCGAGCAGGATGAGCTCGATCGCCATCAACAGCACAACGAGGTTCTTGCGATTGAGGAATACGCCGACCACACCTATGGCAAACAGCGCGCCCGCCAGGATCAGATACTGCGACAGTGAAACCACGGTCCTATCCCCCCGTTTATCAATATATTCGGCGTCATGCCTTGGGCTCCGCCGGCATCTTGACGAGCCGCATGCGGTCACGCGCCCGCACCTCGACTTGCCGCGCCGGATCTTGATATTTGGTATCGGGCCTTCTCCGCATGGTAAGCGCGATCGCAGCGACGATCGCTACCAGAAGGATCGCGGCGGCGATCTCGAACGGGTAGACGTAGGTGGTATATAAGAGCATGCCAAGCGCGCGGGTGTTGCTGACATGCAGGACCGGCGCGCCGACCGCGGATGCCGCGATCCGTGTCGGGGCAAGCTGCCTTGGACTAACCGCGAGCGCGATCTCCACCACCATGAGCACCGCCACGAGTCCCCCGATCGGCAGATACTCCCCGAACCCCTGGCGCAGCACCGCGAGATTCACGTCGATCATCATGACCACGAACAAAAACAGCACCATCACCGCGCCGACGTAGACGAGCACCAGGACGATGGCCAGAAATTCCGCCTTGAGGAGCATCCAAAGACACGCCGCGCTGACGAAGGCCAGCACCAGAAACAGCGCCGACTTCACCGGATTCCTGATGGTCACGACCATGGCGGCCGACCCGAGCAGTATCGCCGAAAAAAAATAAAAGACCGCGCTCTCGAACGTCATCACCCTCGACCCTTAGCGGTACCGTGCATCGGCGGCACGATCGGCCGCGATCTCTTTCTCGTACTTGTCACCGATGGCAAGCAGCATCGACTTCGTATACACGAGGTCGCCGCGCTTCTCACCGTGGTAATCGAACACCCGAGTCTCTACGATCGAATCCACCGGGCACGATTCCTCGCAGAACCCACAGAATATGCACTTGGTGAGATCGATGTCATAGCGTGTCGTGCGCCGCGTGCCGTCGGCGCGCTGCTCGGACTCGATGG
>JAJZZU010000002.1 GCA_021797365.1 Pseudomonadota bacterium
GGATGTGTGCAAGACTCAAGATCGACTCTCCGGGGCAACGCGCCCATAGCGAATGACAAGTTGGGGGGCAAAACGGCGCCGACGCGGGGATCGCCAGCGGCTGTGCGAGGCTAACCTCGACCGTGGCCGGAGTCAATGGGCGAACGGGCCGGCGGGGTCGCGGACTGCCAAGCCCCTAGGCATGACATGGTCTTTGGGTGCTAGAATCGGTTCGACAGGATATCGCAGGGATGGCGGCCCAGGACACCGGGCGCTCCGCGCAACGTCGCTACCGGAGGACGCTTATGCTGGAAAAGATCTTGGCCGACGTCATCAAAATCGGCCGCCTGACGGTTCGTTACCCGGACGGACAGGTGGGGCGCTACGGCGAGGGATCGCCGGAGGCCGAATGGGTTATAAGGGACCAGTCGGCGATCCATCGCCTGATCCGCAATCCCTGGCTTCAGATGGGCGAGACCTACATGGACGGGGCCTGGGACGCGCCAAAGGGCTTGGCGATGTTGCTCGAGGTGCTCTTACGCAACGTCCCCGACGAACCCCCCTCCTCGCTTTTCGCGAACCTTAAGCGCTATCTCGAACAAGGCAACGGCCGCCAGGCCAGCCGGCGCCACGTGGCCCACCATTACGATCTGGACGAGTCACTGTTCCGGTTGTTTCTGGACCAGGACATGCATTACTCATGCGCCTACTTCGCGAACCCGAATATGACCCTCGAGGAGGCCCAGGTCGCCAAGTGCGAACTCATACGGCGCAAGCTTGAGCTCAAACCCGGTCAGCGCGTGCTTGATGTGGGGTGTGGCTGGGGCAGCCTCGCCCTCCACCTCGCCCGGGAGGCCGACGTCGATGTAACCGGCATCACGCTCTCGAAAGAACAGCACCGCGTGGCCACCGCCCGCGCCCGCGAGGCCGGACTCTCCGACCGCGTCCAATTCCGGCTCGAGGATTACCGTGAGCATCGGGGTCTATACGACCGGGTCGTGAGCGTGGGGATGTTCGAGCATGTGGGCGCACCCCACTATGAGACCTTCTTTGCCAAGGTTCGCGAACGCCTGGCCCCTGGAGGGCTTACGCTCCTCCACCATATTGGCCGAAGCGGCCCACCCGGCCAGACCAACCCGTGGATCCGGCGGTATATCTTCCCAGGTGGCTACAATCCCGCGCTCTCCGAGGTCGTCCCCGCGATCGAGAAGGCCGGCCTCAAGGTCGCCGACATCGAGGTACTCAAGTTTCATTACGGATATACCCTGCACGAATGGCAGAAGCGCTTTCAGGCCCGGCGGGACGAGGTCGTGCGACGCTGGGACGAACGATTCGCGCGCATGTGGGAATTCTACCTCGCCGCCTGCGAGGCCTCGTTTGCGATCGGCGACCTCGTGGTCTTCCACATCCAGATGGCCCGCTCGCTCGAGGGCTTACCCCTAACCCGAGACGCCTGGTACGCCGAACACGACCTCGATAACGAGATCGCCGAAAGCGCCTGAAGACGGGGGTCTCTGGCGGCGGTCCCGGGGCATTCTGGCAAGGACCACGGTCACCGCTGCACCCTGTCAGGGAACCTCCTTGCGCATCTTGCGGTCAGCACCAAGGTGGTCCCCGGTCTCTTGCGAGCGCCTGGGGCGTGTGGTTTAGTAGCGTTTTCTTCTAGTGCAGTGGCCGTCGCATCACCGGGCGGCCACTTTGCAGAACAACAAAGACATGCCAACGGAGCAGCGAGAACCATGGCCCGACACGCGCTTGAGCAGACCTACGATCAGCCAACCGTATTTCGTATGTCAGGCGCAGCAGTGCTGGCGGTACGCCTCGTCCTCGGCTGGATCTATTGGGGCGGTGGCACGCGACGCTTCATATACGCCCCCCAAAAACTCGACCCCCACGCGCATAGCTGGATGGCCAACAAGCTACAGTCGGGCATGCCCGGGGCGGTACTCGGGCTTGGGCATGTCCTGAGCGCCATTCTTCACCACCCGGCCCTCGTCTACGACCTGCTCGTATTGGTCAGCGCAGTCGAACTCATAAGCGGCCTTGGGCTTATTCTCGGTATCCTGACCCGCGCGAGCGTCATCCTAAGCCTCGCCTTGAGCGTCTCGCTCATGCTGGTGTTTGGATGGCAAGGCGCCACCTGCATCGACGAATGGACCATGGCGGCATCGACCTTCGCCATGGGCTGCACAATATTCGTCGCGGGTAGCGGCCTGTGGTCCGTCGATAGCTGGCTGTTGCGCCGCAATCCCAGCCTTGCGGATGTCGGATGGTTCCGTTGGCTGGGCAGTGCGCCATTCACGGCCCGCGAGACCGAGGGGCTGGGCAAGGGCCTTGCCATCATCGCCGCGCTCTTTATGCTCGTGTTCTACAACTATTACCGCGGTTCAATCTTCACCAAATTCCACGGCGGACCGGTAAGCCCGAGCAAGCATCACATCAGCTTGAGCCACGCCACCCTCCGTAAGGATGGTCGCGTGAAGGTGCTCGCCTACCTGGACGGGGGGACACCGGCTGCCCCCTCGCACGTCGTCAAGGTGGCCGTCGAGGGGCCGAATGGGGTCGTGGAGGTCTGGAAGGGCAAGGCCCTCGAGAGCGCGGTCAAGGGGCACATCAAGAACGTCTACCGCTACAACAAGTTCGTGCCGGGACTCTTTGGCCTCAAGGCCAAGATGGGGGCCAAGGCCTGGATCACCCTGCACCCGACGAAGGTTGTGCATATCAAGGCCGGACACTACACGGTGCTGTTCGAAAACATCAACGGCAAGACGTTCACGGCCAAGGCCGCGCTGTCCTGATGGAGATCGGTCGTCGGAGTGGGCGGCGTCCCTTACCAGGCCTGCGTCAGAACCAGGGCGACCTGAGTGCCATGGAGGCCCGAGATGACATGATGATCGATGGCCGTCACAAAAACGCCCGCGCTGAAGCTGTGCCACGACTTGGTAAGGCCGACGCCATAGTCGTCATAGGACGCCACCGTGTCACCGCTAGTATGCCCGGCATGGAGTACGAGACCAAAGCCACTACCCAGACGCGCGCGGTAACCGGCCTCGAGATAGGTATTGCCGTGCTGCCAGTCATGATAGATACCGGCCGACAGGGGCCCGAACCGCAGCCGCAGGAAGGTCTCTTCGAAATTGAGCGAACTCACATCGAAGCGATAGGCGGTAGCGCCGGCGTTGAATCCCAGCCCCGAAGGGGTCATGTCGCGGATACCACCCGTGAAATCGGCGCGCTCGTTGGCACCGCGGTAATCGAGCGTCGTGAGGAAGGCGCGGGCGTACAGGCCGACCGGCCCGGTGGCCGTCACCGATCCCTGCAAGGCGGGGTTGCCGTTCGACTCCGAGATGCCGCGCCAGACGTAATTGCTCATGAGCGACACCTGCCCGCTCACGCCCTCCCCGTAGGCGGGAAGCGCCAACAAGGCAGTCAGGGCCAGGGTCGATTGAAGGCGGGTCAGGGTGCGCACGTGCGCATTATATAGCAGCCGGGGCCGCTGACCAGTCCTCTTGTCGCGGCCCCTTCGCGCCACAAGGAGAAAGGCTTATACTACGCCCATGCTGACACGAATCTTGGATCAAATCGCAGCGACCGCCCGTGCGGCGGTCCCCCCGGAGTTCGGACAGGACGTGGAAAAAAACGTCCGCGCGGTCCTGGACAGCACCTTCCAGAGGCTGCGCCTCGTGACGCGCGAGGAGTTCGAGGTACAACAGGCGGTCCTTCAGAAGACCCGCGAGTTGGTCGAGCGCCTCGAACGTCAAGTCGCGGAGATCGAGGCCAAAAACGGCACCAATCCCGGGTCCAGCAAAAACCCGCCGACCGCCGTTTAAGCCCGCGAGACTCGCGGAGGAGAGAGACGCGCCACGGCATGGACCCCATGCGTGCTTCGCGCTATCCTAAGCGCCCTTAGCTCAGTTGGATAGAGCGTTGGATTCCGATGCCAGCGCTCAAGGCCTCGCGGGGCACAGAGGGCAGCGGTCAAAAATTGCTACAACGCGCGTCATGCGCCCTTAGCTCAGTTGGATAGAGCGTTGGATTCCGATTCCAAAGGTCAGAGGTTCGAATCCTCTAGGGCGCACCAATAAAATCAAGTAGTTATCTGACGAGCCCGCATCGCTAATTACGCGTTTGCTGTAATCCTGCTGTAAACGTAACTCAAAACCAGCTAAAGTAGCCCTCGTACATAAAGCAATCGGGGCGACATGGCGTCATTCATTGCACGCAAAGGTCCGGGGGGGCGCCGCGCCTGGCAAGCACATATCCGCCGACGGGGATACCCGACACAGGTTAGGACCTTCGATACGAAGGTTGAGGCGGAGGCCTGGGCCACCACAATTGAAAGCGAGATTGCCCGCGGGGTATTTGCTTCGCGCGCCGAGGCGGAAAATACGACCCTGGACGAAGCCTTGGATCGCTATTCCCGAGAAATCTCAGTGAGAAAAAAAGGGCACGATGCCGAATTATCGGTTATGGCAGCATGGCGGCAAAGTGCCCTGGTCTCCCGCTCATTAGCCACCGTCCGCAGTCAAGACCTTGCGAAAATTCGCGACGCTTGGTTGCGCGAAATAGCACCCGCTACAGTGCGAAACCGTTTTGCTCTTCTCTCCCACCTTTTTACCGTGGCCCGCAGAGAGTGGGGTATGGCATCCCTAGGCAATCCCGCCCACGATGTGCGCTTGCCGCATACTGCGAATGCCAGGGATCGTCGCCTCGTCAAGGATGAGCAAGCCCGACTCTTAACTGCCGCTCAAGCCTACGGCGACGAGATCAGCTCCATTATCACGTGGGCCATTGAGACCGCCATGCGCAGATCCGAGATTGCTGGCATGCGGTGGGAGCACCTCGATTGGAAGGATCGGGTGTTACTAATACCGGAGACGAAAAACGGGACGCCACGGCAAGTGCCACTGTCGACGGTGGCACTACAGGTCCTAGATGGCCTGCCGTGCCGCTTGGATGGGCGCGTATGGAACATGCGTCCGGATTCGATCTCCCAGGCCTTCGAGCGGGTCTGCAAGGCCGCGGGCATCGAGGGGCTTACCTTTCATGATCTGCGCCATGAGGCGACCAGTAGGCTCTTTGAGAAGGGATTGAATCCTATGGAAGTGGCGGCGATTACAGGGCATAAGACCCTGCAGATGCTCAAGCGATATACTCACTTGAAGGCGAAAGATTTGGTGGGGAGATTGGGATAAGTTATGGCCTTTATCATAGATGATGTCATTAAATCTTTGGTCGACCATGGGTTAGCGTTGGCTAGAGACCGGAAATCACGTACCGCCAACGCGAAAAAGATCTTTTACAACGAAGTCCTCCGGGCGTTCATCGGTCTTTATCCCACCCCATCAGAATGGCCATTGGATATCAATCGGCATCTCCGTTCGGTTTTCCCGAAACTGCAAGCAGCTCAAGAAACGTTTAGACCGTTTATCCATCGATGGCATCGAAAAGCCTTCGACAGAGCATGGGACATTTACCGGGTCGGAGTCGGCGGCCGTCCGACGATTGATGCGCAAATGTATCATCAGTACCGTGCTTTTGTGGGCCAACCCGACCCTAAAGAAATGTTTCGAAAAAATGTAGAGCGGTTGTTATCGTTCGCTAATAGAATATGATCCCCTGCACGCAAGCACCCGTCGGGCAGCAATGACAAGCGCTGATGCAGAGGCCGTGACACGCAATAGGCAAAATGGCCCATGAACGCCGTCGAGATCGAAGCCGCCGTCTCCGATTTAGCCCGCCAGCCTTTTGATCGGGATGAGTTTGCGTTCGCCTTTTTGGCGGCCTTCGACAACAAAGAAACCACCATCAATCGCCTGCGCAAGGGCGAGACGAATGCCTCCGATGTCCCAGGCGGCGTGCTTCAGCGCAATAACATCCATATTGCAGTCTGTGCCCCCGGCACCGTAGGCGCCCTATTACAGACGCTGCGTGATCACCCAAAGACCATAAGCGCCAAAGCGAAATTCATCCTCGCCACGGACGGCCAGACGCTGGAGGCCGAAGATCTGGTCGGTGGTGACACCCTCGCCTGCGATTATTCCGATCTTGCCCAGCACTTTGGCTTTTTCCTGCCACTTGCCGGTATTGCGTCGGTCCAAGAAATCAAGAATAACCCCATCGACGTCCGCGCCACGGGGCGACTGAATAAACTCTACGTGGAGCTGCTAAAAGACAACCCCGATTGGGCCACCGAGACCCGCCGCCATGATCTCAATCACTTCATGGCGCGCCTCATCTTTTGTTTCTTTGCTGAAGACACCCGTATCTTTAATGGCGACGACCTTTTTACGCGCACCCTTGAGCAGATGACCGAGCGCGACGGGACCAACGTCCATGAGGTTATGGGCACGCTGTTTCGCGCCATGAACACGCGACACAGCGTACGTTCGGCCGCATCGCTGCCGTCCTGGTCGCAACCCTTCCCCTACGTCAACGGCGGCCTCTTTGCCGGCAGTACCGAGGTCCCGCGCTTTTCACGCATTGCCCGCACCTATCTCTTCCACGCCGGGCACCTGGACTGGGCGCACATCAACCCCGACATCTTCGGCTCGATGATTCAGGCGGTAGCCGATGAGGGGGAGCGTGAGGCCCTGGGCATGCACTACACGAGCGTGCCCAATATCCTGAAGGTGCTAAACCCCCTCTTTTTGGATGATCTGCGCGCCCAGCTGGAGGCCGCCGGCAGCAATCCCCGCCTGCTGCTGAACCTGCGCAAGCGCATAAGCCACATCCGCGTCTTCGATCCCGCCTGCGGTTCCGGCAACTTTCTGGTGATCGCCTATAAACAGATGCGCGCGATTGAGGCGGAGATCAACACGCGGCGCGGCGAGTCAGATCGTCCTACAGAAATCCCCCTCACCAACTTTCGGGGGATCGAGTTACGGGACTTTCCGGCAGAGATCGCCCGATTGGCGCTTACCATTGCTGAATACCAGTGCAATGTCCTTTACCGCGGTCAGGCCATGGCGCTGGATGGATTCCTGCCGCTTGCTACCGAAAACTGGATTACCTGTGGCAATGCGTTGCAATTGGATTGGCTCAGCATTTGTCGGCCGACGGGTACCGAAGTCAGGGTTGTTTCTGATGATCTCTTTCAGACACCCCTTGATCAGGCGGAGATCGATTTTGAGAATGAAGGCGGGGAAACGTATATCTGCGGGAATCCACCGTATCGCGGAAGTCAATGGCAGACAGAAGCACAAAAATCTGACCTCAAGGTCGTTTTCGAGCCGCGCACGAAGAGCTGGAAATCGCTCGATTACGTGTCAGGATGGTTTATGAAAGCGGCAGAGTACGGTACAAAAACGCAAGCCGTGGCGGCGTTCGTGGCGACGAATTCCATCTGTCAGGGGAGGCAGGTTGATACGTTGTGGTCGCTCATCTTTTCGCTTGGCCACGAAATCGTCTTTGCCTACTCCTCGTTCAAGTGGGCGAACCTCGCAACCTACAATGCTGGAGTGACCGTTGTTATCGTGGCTATCTCAAATAGCTCGAACAAGAGCCGGCAGCTTTTTTCTGCAGCGGATAACGCAGATACTAATATCAAAGTTGTTGACAACATCAACGCCTATCTTGTGCCGGGCCCTAATGTTGTTGTTAGGCCCATCTCCCGCCCGATAAATGATCTGACTGAAATGAGCTTCGGCAATATGCCGAATGACGGCGGAAACCTATTGCTGAATGTGGATCAGGCTCACTCAGCCGTAAGGGAGCACGATGTGCCGACGACTTTCATTCGTCCGTTTCTCGGCTCACAAGAATTTATCCGGGGTATCGAAAGACGGTGCGTTTGGGTTACGGATGATCAGTATGAAAACGCCAACGAAAACGAATGGCTGCGTGCCCGTTTCAAGGCGGTACAAGAACAGCGGTTGGTGTCTGATCGAAAAACAACCAAAGATCTGGCTCGGTTTCCGTACCGCTTTGGTGAAGTCCGCCAAAGGGGCGATGAGCGTAGCGTTATCATGCCCAGCGTCTCCTCCGAGAGTCGGCAATACCTACCCGTGGGCTATTTGCCGGCCGGTGCGATCGTTAGCAATCTCGCGTTCGCCCTCTACGACGCCCCCCTCTGGAACATGGCGCTACTTGCCTCGCGCCTGCATCTAGTCTGGGTTGCAACGGTCTGCGGAAAGCTAGAGACCCGATACCGATACTCCAACACCCTTGGCTGGAACACCTTCCCCGTACCGCTGCTGACAGAACAAAACAAAGCCGACCTGACCTCCTGCGCGGAAAACATTCTGCTGGCCCGCGAGGCACATTTTCCGGCGACTATTGCCGAGCTCTATGACCCCGACCAGATGCCGGAGAACCTCCGTCATGCCCATGAGCGTAATGATGAAGTGCTCGAACGCATTTATATCGGCCGTCGGTTTCGGAACGATACCGAGCGATTGGAGAAATTGTTTGACCTGTATGCCAAGATGACGGGAACCGCGACCGTGGCCAAGAAGCCCAGGAAGACCCAACAATGAATACCCCTGACAATCCCACAAACCGGTACACGGTCCCCTCGGTGTCGATTGCGACCAATCGCAGCGGCGCATCGAGCAAGACCAATGCCCTGGGGATGCGGCCCATGCAGGAACGGGCCTATGCCAAGCGCGGTGAGCCGTACTTGCTCCTGAAGTCGCCCCCGGCCTCGGGGAAGTCGCGGGCCTTGATGTTCATAGCGCTCGATAAGCTCCATAACCAGGGGCTTAAACAAGCCATCATCGTGGTGCCGGAGCGCGCCATCGGCGGAAGTTTTGCGGACGAACCCTTAAGTGAGGCCGGTTTTGGGTGGGACTGGGTCGTGAAACCCCAGTGGAATCTGTGTAATGCCCCCGGCGCCGACGAGCCGCGTATCGCCCACTCCAAGGTCCAGGCGGTCCGGGCATTCCTCGCAAGCGACGACCGGGTGTTGATCTGCACCCACGCGACCTTTCGCTTCGCCGTCGATGATCTCGGCGTGGAGGCCTTCGATAATCGGCTCATTGCCATCGATGAGTTTCACCACATCAGCAGCCACCCGGACAATCGGCTGGGGAGTCAGCTTGCGCTCTTTCTGGCCCGCGATAAGACCCATATCGTCGCGATGACGGGGTCTTATTTTCGGGGGGATGCCACGGCAGTGCTCGCGCCTTCCGATGAGGCGCGCTTTGAGACGGTGACCTACACCTATTATGAGCAGTTAAACGGTTACCAGTACCTCAAATCCCTCGATATTGGCTACTTCTTCTACACGGGCCGCTATCTGGACGCGATCATGAAGGTGCTCGATCCGTCGCTGAAGACCATCGTCCATATCCCCAACGTCAACTCCCGTGAGAGCCTCAAAGACAAACATAAAGAGGTCGAGGAGATCATGGACGCCCTCGGCACATGGAAAGGGGTGGATCCCGTGACCGGGTTTCACCTCATTGAGCGGCCGGCCGATCAGGGTGGAAGGCTCATCAAGATCGCAGACCTCGTCGATGACGGGGACCCCGCCCAACGCTCCCAGGTGCTATCCGCCTTAAAAGACCCGGCGCAACGAGGCAACCGCAACCATGTGGATATCATTATCGCGCTGGGCATGGCCAAGGAAGGATTCGATTGGATCTGGTGCGAGCATGCCTTGACCATTGGGTATCGTAGTAGTCTCACCGAGATCGTCCAGATCATTGGTCGTGCCACGCGCGATGCCCCCGGCAAGGAAAGGGCCCGTTTTACCAATCTCATCGCCGAACCGGATGCTATCGAAACTGCCGTGGTCGATGCGATCAACGATACCCTCAAGGCCATTGCGGCAAGCCTCTTGATGGAGCAGGTTTTAGCGCCCCGCTTTGAGTTCACCCCGAAAAACGCCGGGCCCCAGGCGGATTTTGATTACGGTCCGAGCGGGTACGTGGAGGGCGCCACCAATGTTGGTGTCAATGAGGCGACCGGTCAGTATCATGTCGAGATCGGGGGACTTACGATGCCGCAAAGCCCCGAGGCAAGCCGTATCTGCCGCGAAGATCTAAACGAAGTCATCACCGCCTTTGTGCAAGATAAATCGGCATTGGAGCGTGGTCTCTTTGATCAAGAGAACACGCTGCCCGAGGAATTGACGCAGTTGCGTATGGGCAAGATTGTCCGCGAGCGCTATCCCGAGTTGACCGAGACCGATCAGGAGGCTGTCCGCCAGCATGCGGTGGCGACCTTGAATCTCACCCAGCAAGCCAAACAACATATGGTAAGTGACAAACCAGTCGGTTCTGAGGGCACAGGCAGTACGGCGCTTATTGAAGGCGTCCGGCGGTTTGTGAACGTGCGCGACCTGGACATTGACCTCATTGACCGCATCAACCCTTTTGAGGCGGCCTATGCCATTCTCGCTAAGGCAATGGACGAGAAGACGCTCCGCCAAGTACAGGCAACGATTGCGGCCAAGCGACTTACCATTCCGGTCGACGAGGCGCGCGAGCTAGCGCAACGGGCTTTGCAATTCAAACAGGAACGAGGCCGATTACCGCACATCAACGCGCAGGACGCTTGGGAGCGGCGCATGGCCGAAGGCGTGGCGGCCTTGGCCCGCTATCGTGCTCAGGAAAAAGCCACAGCCGAACGCGCAGGAAATAGCGATGCCTGACTTATCCGATGACGAGCTACTCGACGCCTTAGGTGTCGATGTCACCCCGGCCGCGACCGGGCGCCACACACCGCGTGAGGAACGCCTCATCGCCGGTTTTGAGGATATCCTGCGTTTTATCGAGATCCAGGGGCGCGTACCCCAACACGGAGAGGACCGCGATATCTTTGAGCGGCTGTATGCGGTGCGCCTTGATCGCCTGCGCGCCTTGCCCGAGGCGCGCAAACTGCTGGCAAGTCGCGACGTTCATGGTCTGCTGGCCCTGGATGGATCTGGGGAAACGCGTCCGGTCGACACGCTCGATGATGAGAGGCTGTTGGCGGAACTTGGTGTGGCCACCCCGGATGAAGAGGACATCACCATCCTCAAGCACGTGCGCTCGCAAGAGGACCGGCGTGTCGCAGAGGAAGTCGCCGACCGCACACCTTGCCCGGACTTTGCGCGTTTCAAACCGCTCTTTGCCGGGGTCGAGAACGATCTCAAGGCCGGCCTGCGCCAAACACTACCGTTCGGTAAGGAAGGCGCCGCTATCCTAGAGGGCGATTTCTTTATTCTGGGCGGCCAACTCGTCTATGTCGCTGAGGTGGGGGAATCGTTCCAAACTCCTGAGGGCAGGTACGACGCCCGCTTGCGGGTCGTCTATGCCAACGGCACCGAAAGTAATCTCTTGCGCCGATCGCTCCAGCGCGCGCTCTATAAAGACGAAACGGGCCGGCGCGTCACCCCGGAGCCCGATGCCGGACCCCTGTTCAGCGAGACCTGGGAAGAGGGCGACATCGAAAGCGGTACGATCTACGTCTTACGGAGCCTCTCCACGCACCCCTTTATCTCCCAACATCGTGAGCTTGTTCATAAGATCGGTGTCACGGGCGGCTCGGTGGAGACCCGAATTGCTCGGGCTCCCCATGATGCCACCTACCTGCTGGCCGACGTCGAGGTCGTCGCCGAATACAAGCTCTCCGGGATCAACCGGACCAAGCTCGAACACCTCTTCCACCGCATCTTCGCCGTTGCCCAACTGGACCTCACCATCGACGACCGATTCGGGAATCCCGTGCGCCCGCGGGAGTGGTTTCTGGTCCCGCTCTCCGTCATTGACGAAGCGGTCCAGCGCATCCGTGATGGTTCGATTGCTGACGTTGTTTATGACCCCAAGAGCGCGCGATTGGTCGCATCAACAGCCCGCTGACCGGCGTTTTCCGCCTGACTTAGGACGCCAATTCCGCCATAAACTGACGCCAACAAATCACCCGAATGCCGCGCCCAGTCATGACCTTGGCAAACTTGCGATCATCCGACACCAAAACCCACCCATGGGCTTCGGCCGTCTCGCCTATCAGTGCGTCAGCCTTGTTGCTCGATTTAACATTGAGTTTATTCAGTGCGGCCAAAATAGCGTTATAGCGACCACCATCACTTAACTTGGCCAACCCGAGCCGCGACTTGCCGAGAACAAACGTCTCCGTTGGCCGAGTCTCTGCATCGATTGTTTGGAGACATTCCATAAGGATGGCTCTCCTAGCCGCATCCCGAGTGTTATTGATCTCATCCGCCTGATGGTGGGTGACGTAAACGCGACCTCGCGCTTGTCGCGCGACAGTAGTGACATCTACATCTTTGTCATCGCGAATGTTGTTGAAGGCATTGGTGTCCATGAGATACGACGTCATCATTACCCCCTTGACGCTCATAACGCGCCCGTTCCGCCCGATACGCGATCGGTTGAATCCTATTTAGGAGCGCAGAGGTGGACCCCGTAGACTGACATCTACTACCCACCTTAGCCCCACAGAACCTGAGATCCATCTGCCGCGACAATAGTCCCTACATTTCTCATTGTTCCGAACTTCCGCAAAAACACGATATTAGCTGCACACTTTCTTAACGAAGTCTTCCGTTGACATAACACAATCCATCGATTGCAACTGTGCCATCGTATCCATTAATGCGGATATCGTCCCTTTGTCGCCTGTCACTAGGACATCACCGGCATACACATCGATGGCAAGACAAATGATGGCATCTTCGTAGTCGTTGCGATCTATGTCGTTTCGTCCGGAATTTTTTGCCCTGTATAGTCGATACAACATGTATCCGATATACGCCGCCTGCGCCAATCCCTTGCTTATTGCTTCGCCCGGGCTTATCGAAAGGTCTTCCGACATACCCCGCCCCACCCTTGCGAGGTTCGCTAATAAGATCTCCTTTGTTACTCGATATTGCCCATTGCGTGGCCGAAAGAACTCACTCCCGCTGAGCAAGCGCTTCATGCGGTCCACGTACCAGTCTTCCTCTGTTCGTAGAATCAACTCGAAAACCTCCCCACAATCCACAAGGGGGCACAGCACTCCATCCGGGTAACGTAGATACTTGGCATGCAAGTCATCCAGTGATCCTGTTTTCGATACTATCCCGAGCATTTGCTCAAGCAGACCGCGATCATCCCGGCGGCTTTGGTTAACGCTGTGTGGTACACCAGCACGCTCCGCCCACAGTACCGCACTGTCATCAAGAAGACGAGGGACACGACATTTCAGGAAATTGCTGAGCGCAATGGCATAGTCGTCCTCTGGCGCTTTTATGAGGTGACTTGCCAATTCGCAACACGTTATTGGGCACACAGAAAGATCGGCGCCATTCCGGATTGCGCTTTCCAATTTCTTGCGAGAGATACTGCGAATCGCGCACGTGTCAAGAATATACATGGCCAATAGCTTTTGTGATAATGGATGAACTCAGGAGACGAATCAAGACTCAATCCAGGGCCTAGTGCACAAAAAAGAGGCGCGTTC
Source organism: Pseudomonadota bacterium (assembly GCA_021797365.1). The sequence continues at coordinate 13,369 of JAJZZU010000002.1, forward strand.
TTGCTGTGATATCGTGATAAACGAGGCTCAGCATGACGCCTCTTCTCGAAGAAAGGTCACGATTTCCTCCAGCACGGCATTCTGGGGCGGGAAATTCCCAATTCCCGGTCCATAATAGGATTTTAATCGCGGCTGGGATGGGATATTGCACCCGGGCAGAAGATCCGGTACCAGATGAAAAAAGCTAGCCGTATCGATGTGCACAACACGCGCCCTCTCCCCATGTATCCGCATACTTTCCATAACCCACGTGTTGACATGCACATCGTTAGCGCCGTAACCAGCAATAAGCCATAGAGGGGTACTGACAGCAGCATTCAGAAAGGCATTGTAGTAGTAGCCGAGCGGCGCCACATAACGCTGGAGCCAGCGTTCCTTTTGATGGCCCGAGACAATCGGCGCAGCCCACTGTGGCGACCGCTCGCCCCCTATAAGCGCCTGACGCGCGGCCCCCGCAGAATGATACTTCACGATATCCGTGCCTGAGCGCGGCATACGGCCAAAGCGTACGCTACCGTGCAGGTGCAGCAAGGCATTCGGTTCCGTCAACACCCTGACTACGAACTGGCCGGGATTGAACACATCGTAGTCCGCGCTTTTTTCATCGCTCGCCGCAAAGCCGTCAAACCATGGCCCAGTACGGTCTATAAGGTCATCATAATTAAGTGTCAGCACGGTCAAATCAAAGTCGCGCCTTAGGCGGTCCACAAAGGTCTGTAGTCGGTCCGGATGCTCCTGCGGTGTCTCCCGTATAAAGAAATCAAAAATCCCGTTCAGTAGTTCAAAGCGGGCCCTAAAAACGCTTAGCTTCTCCTCGCCAGACAACAGTTCCGCATATACAGGAGACAGCCGCGTAAAGGCATTTATGGTTTCCCGCGTCCACCTGCCGGGCGACCGAAGCGTGTCTGTGTACTCCTGGAGATCTTCCAACGCCGCCATTACCGTCTCAAAATTGAATCCGTCCGATCCTCTTTGTTTTCGGAGGCCCTCAATAATCAACTGAATATCGGGCTCGTCTAGTGCACATACTCGTTCCGTAGCCTTGGCCGTGGACGGGGCGCCGGCATGCGCCGACGCCCCTGCTCCCAATAGAAGGATAAGGCGCGGTCGGTGGTATCCTGCCTGTTGCATTGCGCTCTCCTGGCACCTCGTTACCCATAGGCGCCCATTATCACGTTGTCCCTCAGGACACGCAATCGCGGATTGCTCTGGTCGCGCGCATCGGCAGCCGTATGAGCAAGATGGTCTGGAATATCACGTCAAGGGTGTTATTCGATGATCTCTGGTGGTTGGAGTCGCCCGGTGACCGAGGCCCTTTCTGTGTCGCCGCTACTCGGTCCGCCCGTCTTACGCAACCGACAAGCACGCCGCCACTTTCGCCTACTCAGTGGCAGAATGATGGAGATCCACGGTCACTCTGACAGATTCCTTGGCCGGTACGCAGCCGAGCTATCGGCTCGCCGCAATAGCCCGCAACATTCCGCAAGTGGGGCGTCGGTTTCGTCGGTTGGCATGGTGGTGCCGGGGCATCATCACCGCGCCGCCGCCCAATCCCGCAGGCATTGGCGATCAAGGCGGGCTGCTGTGGGATGGCCCAGGAGGATCCCGACCTCACGGTTGCGATTGAGGCTCGTCCAGGTGAAGTTTTCCGATCCCAAAAAGGCCTCTGTCCGTCCTGCGATCAATTTGGCGTGTAGATAGGGGGCGACGAGATAACGGACGCGCACGCCAGCCGTAGTGAGTCCTTGGGCAAGGTGTCGGTCATATCGATTCAACGTGGCCGGTAACAGGATCCGGGCCTGCCCACCCTTGACCCGCAGCGCATCGAGGATTGCTCGATCTTTCCCCAACTCCTCGGACTCGATACAAACGCCGCCGGGTTGGCGGATGGCCGCCACCAGGGCCGGTGTCGCTCCCGGCGACAGGACCAGGGTGTGGCGCGGGGCGTTGCCTGCGGGGCGATTATGCCAGTCCGAGGTAAAGACCGCGTGCAGGGCATGCGCTATGGCCGGTTGACGGGTGATGTCGCAATATTCGCGGTTTTTGTGGAAGGCCGACCACGTCAGGTTGGCGGTACCGATTTCGGTTGCCTGGCCGTTCACCATATATTTGGCGTGATCGAATCGATAGCGACCGGTGAAACGGGCCGGCGCATAATGCACCTGCGCCCCGGTGGCCCGAAGCCGCGCGATTTCGCCACGGGGTCGGCCGCCATAGGGGCGTCGATCGATCAGGATGCGGACGCGGATCCCGCGACGGACATCGTGTGTGATGGCCCGAATAATGCGCCGATCCGTCATCAGGTAGACGTTGATAACCAGTGTGCCGCGTGCCCGCTGGATAAAGGTGATAACGGGCCGGACACCGGCTTGGGGTTCAATGAATAGGGTCATGAGTGGTTCTTCCGGTTGTTCTGAATATCCTTGATGGTCTTGTCTATAATAATGCCCGGCGCGGCGCCCAGGCCAAAGATAATGGCCAAAAGACCCATAGCAAACGCCGCCTCGAAAGCATGGTCGAATCCAAAGAATATCCAGATGATGACAAAGGCTATGAAAAAAAACATGGTCTATTCCTCCCCCGGGCTCGTACCCCGGTCATTATCGACCGCGCGCTTCAGGCGCTGGTCTTCCTCGGCAATGCGCCGGCCCTCGGGCTCATCATTGCGCGTGAAGGCCGCGAGAGCCTTAGCAAACAGGGCGCGGCTGTACCAACCGAGTTCGATAAAATAGGCCTCCTGCTCCTCCGTGAGATTGAAGCGATCATCCGGTGTCCCCTCGTTCTGTGTCATCGCGATTGACTCCTTATCGGTTAGCCACGGGAATAAGTGGCGTTACGGAGTGCGGCACGCGCGGAAATTGCCTGCGCCCTACGGCTCCTGCTCCTCGTCTTGTCCCTCCTCGGCTCCGTCGAGATCGTCGAGACCTGCCGCTTCGGGCGCCGGTGGGCGGGCCGTAACAACCTGGGTAGGGGCTGACGGCCCGCTGCCCACTGCTTCGATCGTGCTCAGGATTTTGCCGAGCAGGCCCAAACCGGGGGCTAGGTGATCGAGCACGAGGTCTTGTATGGGATCGGCGAGATCCGTGTCGGGAGGTAGGGGACGCGGCGTTTCAGAGTCCCTCATCGGCGTGCCGAGGGCCTGCGCTTGCTGGTCCTTCTCGGGCTTTTTCTTGGAGTGCGGCACGGCCGCTGCGGGGGCGGAGGGCTTCCCCACGTCCGGCGGGGCCTTGCCCCAATCCGGGCGCTGATAGTTCGGCTGAATCCAGCGCGCCTCGATGCGATCCGGGCGATAGGTTGGCAGGTGAGGAAACGGCCAGTTCAAAATCGCGGCCTCGCCGCCAGCCATCAAAAGCGCACGGGGGCCCCGGCCTTTGATCACCTGTAGATCGCGGCCAAAGGCCGCGGGCATCAACACCGGTTCGCGCACCCGTTGCCAAGACTGATTGTACTGGCCGCCGTCGCGGCCGGTCTGGGTGGAAACCTGATGCTGAAAGCGATCGACTTCGCGATCTCCCAAGAGCTTTGCACACCACTCCTGATCGTCGGGGGAGGTCGTCTGACAGATAATTTTTGTTGCCGTCTGTCCTGCCCAGGTGGTAGCGATCTCCCGCGAGTAGGCCTCGCGGACTTGTGCGAGGCTTTGGATCCCAAGGACCACGCGCAGGCCTTTGGATCGCGCCGTGGCCAAGGCGTCCGTAATGCTGGGGACCTTACCGACCCGCGGGGCCTCATCCACGATGAGCCAGATGCGGCGTTGATCAGGCGCGGCGTCGGGCATGTCCGAGATTTGCCGCACGGTCTGCTCGATCACACTCGCCGCAAACGCTTGGCTTAAACTGCGCGCGGAGTCGCGGAAACCGATGATCGTGACTGGGGGCTGGTGCCCACCCAACCACGAGCGCACGGACCATTCGGGGTTGGTCTTCAGATCATAGGCGGCCACGCCTAAGTTGATGACCTGCGTCAACGCCGCGGAGAGCTGCACCAAAAAGCCCATCGTGGTGCGATTGGGTCCTTCTGCGTCTTCTCCGCCCAAGAGCGATAAGGACATCGGATCCTCGCGGCCGATGACCGCTTTCAAGACCGCGAAATCCCCGAGGGCGGCGGCCGTCGCGTGCGCCAGATGCGCCATGCCCCATTGGGTCCTATAGCGGGCTTGGAGGTCGCTTACAAGCCCCACCAGCAAGGCGCGGGAGCCTTGCGACCACATGGGGTCTTTCTCGTTTTCTTTGATGAGCGTTTCCGCCAGGGCCTGGGCATCGAGGCGCGTGCGGATATCGTGTCCCACGCGCCAGCGTCCACCGCGGGCATCCGTGGGCGACAACACCGTGAAGGGTTCGGGGAGTTTTTGGGTGAAGTCGCCTTTGGAATCGAAGATCAGCACCCGATCCCCGCGCGCCTGCGCCTGCTGGATCAACGGCCAGAGGATCGTGGTCTTGCCGCTGCCGGCGCCGCCAACAATGAGGAGATGACGGCATTCGGCGTGTTGGTCGATGAGAATATCCGGATGAATACGGACGCCCGGCGGCTCGTTTTTGTGAGGCGCCACCAGCCGCGCGATGCGCTGAGGATGGCGATGCAGAATAAAGCCCCGCACGTGGCGTTCGGCGGGCACGGTCATGAGCCACCAGATAAGGCCGGCCAGGGCGGTGGATGCCAAGGCCGCGGCCCCGATGGGCCCATACCCCCGCCACCCCCAGCCGCCGTGGATGACGAGCCCAAATTGCGTGACCCACGCCCAGATTCGTGGCAGGGAGGCCGGCGCCATCCCTTGCGACCAGAGCATGAGTTGCAGGCCGCCAATCCAGCCGCCGAGGAAACCGACCACGGCCGCGCCGATCGTGAGTTCCAACCGCCCATTGAAGTTGTTGGGATCGTTCATCATGACCGTGCCTCCTTCGTGCGCGTGGCCGCCTGGATAGCGGTCCAGTCCGGCCGTGCCAGCCCGCATTCCGGACAGGCCCGGCTATGGTCGTCGATGAGGAGACGTGTGTGCGCCCGCTCCTGCCAGGCCGTCAGGACGGTGACCGCCTCGCGATCGGTTAGCCAAGCCCCCAGCGCACCCAGTGCCGTCAACGCAATCTCGGGGCCAAAGTCGGGGATCTCGTGTAAGGCTTCGAAGATCACCACGGGCAATCGGGGCCCACCGGGAGGCCCGTCTATGGTGTCATCATCGGCCGTGTCGAGCAGAGAGCGACAACCGGCGATGATGACGTCCTGCCAGGTGATCGTGTGGCGCTGGGGTCTAGTTGTGATGGTACTGTCTGTCGTGTCATTCATGATGTGTTCTCCCATTGTGGGCCGCATGGCCCATCAAGTGCCCACCGTGAGCAGCCGACGCGGAAATAGGCCGACCGCCTGTGTGGGTCATGTTAGATCCCGCGCTCACGCGCGATCCCTTCCATCAAGTCCGCCCCGAATACCTGAACGCAGGCCTTCGCCATGGCGATACAAAAGGCCGCTTGTGCCGGGGTCAGATCGTCTAGTCCACAGCCCCCATCCTTTGTTTGTAAGAGCGCTTGGATATGGCGCGGATCCGTGCCGGGGGCCACTTGGGCGAGTAGGGCTTTGTAGGTGGGTGTCATGGTGTTACCTCCCGATCTCGGCTAAGGTTTTAGGGGTCCAGTGCAGGTCCAGTTCAGCCCCGGCCTCCACGAGCTGGCGGATGCTGATGTATCCGATCTCGCGTTCATGGGCACAGGCCAGACCGAAAGCCTGCTGTGTGCCGTTGCCCTCGCGGTCCTTCTCGGTGATGTAAAAATCAAAGGCGGACGTGAAATAGTGTAGGTGGGCTACCGCGCGCAGACCCAAACCGTCTTGCTCGTAGGTCTGGGGCATGGTCTTGATGGTCGCGGCCAGGTCCATGACTCTCTGCTTGAAATACGCCCTTTCCTCGCCCTTACGGCACAAACCCCACAGGGCCTGCATCTGGCCCCAAGTGATAAAAGGCTTCAAAGCTTCTAGCCCCACCATGGCTTGCGATAAAGAGATTTCGGCTTCACCCCCCTGCGGATTGTTGAGACCCGAACCCTCGGTTTGGCTTGTGTGGTCTGGCGTCTGTTTGCGATTGTTCGTATTCATGGTTCGTCTCCTGTTTGTGGTCCTGCGTCTTGCGTCAACCGTCGCCCTCACTGAGGGCCGCGTCAGCGAGCGGGCTACGACCGGCGGGGACCGTGACAACGGGGGTATCGTTGGCGCGGGACCTGCAAGGGAGTCGCGCGCGCAAGCGGCACGGGGCGACGAGTGAGGCTGGCAGGACCACGGAGACGAATGGAGACAATCGCAGACGCCCAGGGAAAGCCTTAACGGGGTGGGTGTAGGAAAGCCTTAAAAAGAGGGGCCGCCTGAAATGGGCGGCCCCATCATGGCCTACGCCAAGGCCGCCACCGGCCCTTCGGCCGGTAAGCCCGGCAACCGCCGCGGCGGGACGGGATCATAGTCCGGGCCCACAGACGGATACGACTGGTAGGCCAAGGCCACGCGCATCGTCGTGTCCTCGATACGCAGGAAGCCCTGCAGGTCGGGCAGACTCATGATCTCCGAGGCCAACACCGCGCGTTCGGTTGTGGTCTGCCAGGTCGTGGAGGTGGAATTGTTGCCCCCCGCGGCTGGGGATCCCGCCGTCTTCGAGACGGAGACCTGTTGCCGCTCCAGTTGCCGGTCGCCGATCTCCCGGCTCATCGCTTCGGCCGTCTCGCCATCGCCCACGCGCAGGATCAAGCGCGTCTTGGGCATGGAGAGTAATGCGGCGGACTCGTGTTCGCCTACGCGGTGTTTCACTTGGCCGATCGCTTGCGCGGCCAGGATGACACTCAACCCGAACTTGCGCCCCTCGGCCAGCGCCAGGGCGATGGCCGGTGAGGGCAACAGGACTGGGGCCTCGTCCAAGGCCAGCCAGATGCGGCGCGCGGGATCCGGGCGCAGGGAGGTCGCCACGCTCACGATCTGGTTTAAGAACACCTGATGAATCGGTCGCAGCGTCTCGCGCGTGCGCCCTGATGTCAGCAAAAAGATGAACCGGCCGGCCGGATCGACGCAGAAGTCTTTCAGGGTCAGGCCCTCTCCGCGCGGGGTAGGGGGGAGCAAGGCGAGAGACCGCAGATACGGCGCCATGTTGCCGCGCACCGAAGCAAAGGTCTTGCTGCTCCCCACAAGGCCGCCGAGGCCGGCTTGCGTCAAACGCTCGATCAGTCGGTCGTTGGTCTCGCTTAAGCCCGCGCGCACCAGATCGTCGATGCTGTCGGTCTGCTGAAAGAGGACTTCGAGTGTGGCTTGTGCCGCATCACTGAAATACTGGTTATCGCCTTCGGCACTGGGAATGATGGCCTTGGCGAGCGCCGCTTCCTCCCCAGGCATCAAGTCCGTCCAAAGCGACCAGGGGGCGTGACGGGAATCGAGCGGATTGATGATGAGATCGCGCGCGGGATCATAGAACAACGCCACCATTTCGCCCGTGGGGTCATGGATCACGGCCCCGTCACGGTGACGCTCCCGAATCGTTTTCATCATCGCCTTGAGCGCCACGGATTTGCCGGATCCGGGCGCGCCCACCATGAGGATATGTTGCTGCTCCACGCTGCGGGGCAACGGCACGCCGCCGATCGCGAGATCGCCGGGCGCCCGATCGAGGAGCGGGGTCACGGCGCGCGCATCATGTAGGAAAGTCCCCCGCTCGTGGCGCTCGTCTCGGGGTCCACCGCCGACCAGGCGGCGCGCGCGGCGATGGGCGCGGGCGAATAGGACCCAGCCGACAGCAGAGAACAAGGCAAACACCATCGTTTCTAGGACAGAGTCCTGCACCAGTGCGCCCAGGCTGGCGAGGCCAAAGACAATGCCAAGGGCAAGCCCCCCAAAATACTTGAGCAGCCAGAACCGGCCGAGGGCCTGCTTGTTGTGGGCGCGAATGGCGTTTTGAATGTTCATTGTGATCTCCTTTGTGGCGTCACTGTAACGTTCGTTACATGTCCAGTTCGTCGTCAGGCTCAAGGTCGTCTTGGGGACCGGGATCCTGCCGTTGCTGTGCGGTTTCGGCCTGCTCACGCAGGGCAATCACCGTGCGGGGGTCGAACGGGGCGCGCATACCTCTCCCCTGCGGATCTTCGGCCTCGATGACCTTGAGCTTTTCAACTTCGGCTTCACTCAGGGGGATCAGCGGTTCCATGTCATACTGGTGGTGGGGTAAGCCTGCGGTGGGCACCGGATCCTGCGCATGGTGGGTTGCCGTGGGCCCATCGAGGTCGGCGCTGTATTCCGACGCGTGCTTCTCAAATTGCTCCAACGCCCGATCATCGCGCCGCTGTCGCTCCCGTCGCGCTTCTTCCTCGCGACGTTGGTCCGCCTCTTTATTCGCGTCCGCGCGGCGTTGATCTTCCTTGCGGTTCCACAGATCGCGGGCCTTTTGGATCAGATTTGGACTCTTCATGGGACTCTCCTTAGATTTTGCGGCGGCGGTAAACCATCGTTCGATTGAATTGCGCACGCCCACCTTTCTGGGTCTGAAACTGCTGGCGGCGATCATTCCATGTCATGGCGACCGGATAGCGCCGAACCTCGCCTCGTTCTCGCCCAGCTCGTGGCCGGTTCTTGTGTTTTACTGGCATGAACACCTCCTTTACTTCAGTGGCAGCACGCGGTCGTGCCGGCCGATAATGACTTCCACGCGCTCGCCCTTCGCAAACGGGCGCTCTTGTGCGGCCAGGGGTTGCGGGAAGGCGCGGATCTGGCCGGTGATAAACCGGACCGTGACCAACTCCCCCTTGCGGGTCTGCTGGCTCCCGATAAACGCTCCCAGGCCCACACCCGCCAAAGCCCCGATAATGGCGCCCTTCGTGTTGCCCAGGGCTGCGCCGATACCTCCCCCACCAACCGCGCCGGCCTCCGCGCCCGTGGTCCCGTCCTGGCGGCCGACGCGGATCTTGATCGGGCGCACGGCAATGACCGCCCCCAGGGCGACTGGGCGGGCTTGCATGGCGCTACTACCGGCATACACATCAGCGTTTTGCGGGGGCAGGGCGCAGCCGGTGAGGGAGATAGTGACAAGGGCGGCGATAAGAGTTGTTTTCGTTTTCATATGCGTTTCCTGTGAATGAGGGCCGGCTTATTCCGGTCCTGCCTAGTGCTGCGCGGGCGGAAATTACCGTTCCCTCTCCCATTCAGGCGCCGACCTGGGCGGCGGTGGTGTTGGTGACACAGGCGCCTGGACAGCATCCCGCGCCCTGGATAGATCGCCGTGGCGTCCGAGTTCCGCTTGGGCCTGTTCGCGCAGTTCTTTCAGGGATTCCAGGTTGGGGACCGCCCGTTCTTTCGTGACGGTGAGGGCGTGTTCGCGTTTTGCGACGCGTGCCCAGTTCTTTTCGAGGGACGATGCATTGTCCGTGTAGATTTTGAGCGTGTCGCGTTCGCGTGAGGCGGCCACGTAGGCCGTTTGGGCGGTGGCCGCCCGCGAGGCCTCGCCGGCGATAAGGACGTGATCGACGGTCGCCCCCTGGGAGGCATGGATCGTGCGGCACCAGCCATAATCCACGGTCTGTCCCTGAGATGGATCGAGGGCGATTTCCTTGCCCGAGTCGAGGCGGGCGATGGGGATCCCGTTTTCGAGGCGGGTGATGGTGGCCGCCTCGCCATTCCTTATGCGATCCACGCCTTTTTTGTTTTCGCGGAACACGATTTTGTCACCCGGTGACAGTTCCATGTCACGGGGTTGATAGACGCCCGCTGGGCGCTCTTGGGCGGGGTCCCAGTCGCGGACATTACCCTCACGATTCGTGACAGTGACGGTTTTCCCTTTGACCTCCCGCACGGTGTACTCGATCATGTTACGCGCACGCCCCCGGCCTTCTTCCAACCTGATGACCATGCCGGGCCGGTAGGATTCGGGCCGCGCCTGCTGTTCACGCGTGAGTCCGGATTTGTCCAGGGCCGTTACGGTAACGGATTCTTGGGAGACTGCGCCTTGCTCCTTGAGTCCTTTGCGGATCTGGCGGTTGATCTGCTGACGCAGTTCGTTGGTGCCGCTCACAACCAAGGTCTTGTCCCGAGTGTCGGCATCGCGCTTTAGGTAGTCGTCTGCCGTGGCCTGCGCGATGGCCGCACGCTTCTCTGCGACCGTGGGTTTGTCTCCCGCCTTCTGAATATCGACCTCGCGCATATACGGACGGGCCAGTTCCGTTGCACGACCCGCTTCGCCTTTGGCGAAGGCCTGCGCGATTGTGCGCAAGGCCGGATCCCGTTGGCGCTGGATCTCGTCAATGGTGGCGTGCTGTATGGCACCTGTTTCGAGCATTTGTTGGAAGGGACTGCCGGACTCGACGGCGGAGAGCTGGCGGGGGTCGCCGACCAGAAGTAGCCGGGCGTTTTCAGAGTCGATGCGCTGTAGAAGCGCGTCCATATCACGGCCTGAGACCATGCCGGCTTCGTCCAGGATATAGATGCGCGGGCCTTCTGACGGCTGGGACGCCAGGAGACTCGCCAAGGTCCGGGTGTCGTCGGCGCCGGCCGATTTCAATTCATAGGAGGCAGCCGCCGAGGGGGCAATGCCGACGACTTCATAGCTCCGTGTTTTGGCGGCCTCGACAAACCCCGCCATGGATGTGGTCTTGCCGGCACCGGCGGCGCCCACGATGCCTGTCACGCGGTCCGGTGATGTCAGGGAGAGTGTCAGGGCAGTGCGTTGCCCGGCACTCAAAGAGAAACCTTGCGTGACTGCGCGCGCCTCTATAAAAGAGTGCGCTTCCTCGGGAGACATAAGCGCGGCAGCTTGGTCATGGCCCGCGCGGGCCCGCGCCAGGATTTCTTGTTCACGATACAGCGCCTCGCCTGTCGTGAGCTTGCCTCCGCCGACGTCAATAAGCCCAGCCGCCTTATCACTGATCGCCTCGTCGATCTGGTCGAGCGTCGCACCCCCCATGCCAGCGCGCAGGGCTTCCAGGCGGGTTTGGTTCTTCGAGAAGACCGTCTCGCGCTCGGATAGGTGACGGGCGGCGGAACGTACCGCCTCGGTGGTGAGGTCAGTAGTCTCAATGGGGCCGTGCTCTTTGGCCTGGGATACGATTTTATCCAGGTCGATGCCCGCCTCCCGGATCCGCGCGCGCCACTCCCAACGCTGGTCAGATTGGGAGAGCTGCGACTTGCTCCCGCGGGTGGCGAGGTTGGCGGCTTCTTTTTGGGAATCCGAGGCCTCTGCTCGGGATGAGCCTCGGGCCGCAAGGGCGCGGTCCACCTGCTCTGTCCGCCGGGAAAAGGGTTTTAAGTCCTTTTCGCTCAAGGCCGCGAACTCCCAGCCATCTTTGGTCAAACGGATCTCGTATCCCAGCTCTTGGACACGTTTGGCCAGGTAGGCCTTTTGGGCAAAATCCGCGGTCTTCGCCAACACCATCTGCGCACCCCATTGCAAATCGACCCGCACCCATTCGCCGTCCGCGCGCTGCGTCATATTGAGGGCCAGCACATGGGTATGAAAATCCATGTCGGCTGTGCCCTCGACCGTGCGGGCGTCTTCATGTCGAAAGGCCGCCATGACCAGCTTCCCGGTTTTTTGGGACTCGGTGCCCCCGTGACCGAGGCGGGCCGCAGCGATCTCTTGTTCGATAACCGTGGCCGCGACCTTCACGCTCTCATCCCACAACACTACTAAGCGCGGATCGTGGGTGGCCATGAGGGAGTAGGACTTCATGGCGCTCAGCGTGATGTCGGTCCCGAGGCGGGCGGCCTCCTTGCGCCCCCCTCGTGTGGAGAGATCGGTGCCGTCGGGGAGGCGGCCTTCCAAGAGCGCGATCAATTGTTCGCGATCGACGGCGCCTGCAAGGCCCAGGCTGGCGGCGCCCGTGCCAAGCCATTCCGAGGGCGCGGCCTTGTTTTGGTAATAGCCCACTTTCGCTTCGGCAGACGGCTTCTGGTTTTCCAGGTAGTCGGCGATGCCGGCGGCGGCGCGGCCGGATTTGAGATGTTTGATTCGGAGCATGAATGAGCTTTCCTTAAGTTACGGGATTGCTTATAGCGGCACGTGCGGAAATTGCTTTCCCGCCCCGCATGATCTCCGCGCCCGCCGGGCGGCGGACGCCACCGGAGCGCTGCGCGGGTTGGTGGCCGGGGTGAAGCGGGTTCACTCCCGGCTCAAACCGGCTCGACAATCTCGCCTTCGCCGGGCGCCACCCGCTCCCCGGCCTGTGGTCTTCAGGGGATGGAATGGGCACGGGCACACAGACGGCGGCGAAGCCGGCCCTTGGGCGCAGCGAGAGGCACAAGCCGAAGGCTGGTGCGTATGTGTGATCTTTTCCAGCCAACCCGAAGGGTGGGCGTCTCGTGCGATGTCGTGACAAAGGCCCTGCAAAGGCGGTGCAACGCCGGGGCACAGGTTCCAAAGACCATGCAAAGGCCATGCAAAGGCACTGCAACAAAAGCCCAAAACACTCGACAAAGGCCATGCAAAAGGGGTGCAGTTGCTGCGCACAACAACAAAAGCCATGCACAAGTTGCAGCGGTCACGCAAAGGGCGTGCAAAGCCTGCACGTAACCACTCAATTTCCGCCGCTGCAGCTAGTGCGGAAGCGGCAACAATTTCCGCTGCCGCAGCAATCAGTGGAGGTAACATCCATGACCGCAAAACTGCAACAGCTTATCCGCCAAGGGCCCAACCCGAATCGGGGGCTTACGGCCCTGGTCCTGGCGAACCACGGGGAGGTTAAACAGGCAAGGCAACTACTCTGGCCGTGGTCGCGCATCGCCGAAGCGCTCGACCTCCCAATATCCAGGGCTAGAGCGTTGTCAGCTGCCTACCGTGGGGTCGAGCGGAGACTGAAAGCTGGCAAGGTCCGCGTCGGCAAGTCTGTCGCTTACCCGTCCCCTACAAAGCCCGTCCCCCCCGCTGGTGTCATGCCGCCTTTACCGCCGTCACCGGGGCAGCGGCCCACGGAGGTTCCTGAGGACCAAATGTCGGAGCTAGAAAAAATCCGGGCGAAGTTTGACAAGTGAGCGAGCGCTATTTCCACGTCAACCGCTACACCCCAGGGGCCGGATCATCCGACCCCACTGAAGAGAGGCAAACGAACATGACCGAACATCTCAAGCTTCTGATCTCGCATGGCGATAAGGGCGGCACCGGCAAAAGCATGGCTGCGGCCCTGGCACTTGATCACTTATTGGCCACAGGGGCGCCCGTCCTGCTGATTGAGGGCGACGCCGGGATCCCGGATCTCGCGTTGCGGTTTGACGGGTCGGTGCCCGTCGAGCTCGTGAATCTGAACCGCGCCGGCGATTCCGAGACCAGCTTTAATAAGCTCGGCAACATCCTGGAAACGGCGGCTGACGCAGGCCAGCATGTCGTAATCAATATGCCTGCCGGTGCCGGCGACACGATCGACGAACTGGCGCCGGTTTTGGCAGACGTCGTGAGCGCAGTGGGATACGAGTTAGTGGTGACCTTCAGTATTGGTCCGCACAGCACGTCGACCGATGCCTTGGTGAAGTCGTTACAGCGGGGGCTGTTGTCTGTTGTGGATCCCGCTCGTCGCTCCGTCCTTTTCCCGCTCTTTTTGGGCATTGCCGAGCAATTTAATTGGAGTAAATCACCCAAGCGCGCCGATTTTATAAGCGCGGGCGGCAAAGAGTCTTCCATCCCGGCCTTACGCCCCGATGACCTGAGAGACAAGGTCTTGGCAACACCCGGGGCGTTTTCCCTCCTGGCGGAGGACAAAACCGCTCTCACGATCACCGAGCGTGCCCTGTTTCGGCGCTGGCTGGCACTCGCCCATGCGGCGATCGCCTCAGTCGTTTAACCCCAAAGGCCGGGGGGCATTGTGGGCCGCATGGCCCATGACCCCGGCCCTTCTTAACGAGGAACGGACCATGAGTAACGAGCAGACAAACGCCAACGCCCGCGACACGGCCTTGGGATCCTTGCCCCCTGAACTGCGCGAGGCGCTGTTGCGCAAGGCCTCCGACTTAGGCGTACATCGCGCGGATGACGTGGTCTGGGCGCTCGTCGCCTCGGTCATCGATGCAGCCGCCGCCGCTCAGATGGCGGGACAACACGTAAAAACGCTGGTAGAAGAAACGGGGAAGGTGCCAGATTTGATCTACCAAGGGACGATGCGTGCCGGCAATGATCTCAAGGAAGGCGTAGCCCAGGCCATCGAGGATAAGACCGTGGAAGCCGGCCAGGCGTTGGTGGGCGCGATCGCTCATGCGGCTGGCAAGGGCGCCGCCGACCTGCAGAAAGCCGCCGCAGGCCTCGACCGTATGGGGGCCGAAAAGGCCACGGCCTTCGTCGAGCAATGGAAAGTGCATTTGGCCCATGCCATCAAGGAACAGGCGAAGGCCTCATTAGCCTGGAAACTCGCCCGAGGTTGGGGTGTGGTGGTTGCTCTGTTATTAGGGACGCTTGTTCTGGGGATACTGGTGATGGCCGGGATCGGCATCATGTCCCATAGGGTCATTCTGTCATCAGACGTGACATACCATCGGGCGGCCGCCGGCAACCCACCGCAGCTCAATTTCGTGGGGCCGCTTTACCGGGCGGCGTCTTGCCCACCGGGGGAATCGTGCGTGGTGGTGCCGGGGTCCAGTAATTAACCGTCGCGCTCACTAGCGACTCTAAATAGCCCTTCCGACCCTTAAAGATATTCGGCTATCGGGATTTAGTCATTGCGCATTATATACAGCGTCAATGCTTCGCATCCACTGCCGGCGGAAGAAGACGAGGCCCGCTGTAGTCGGCCAGGTACACGCGATTGTTAGGCGGCGAATCACGCTATATGCGCCCCTTCTCTACTAAGCGACGATAGTGCTCACCAAGCATAGTGAGCCTGCAAGACTTGTTTTGCATGGCGGCGTGCCACATATGAGGGGCACCTACTGGCACGACTAAGTTAAGCCGATTGTAGCGTTGAAGTAAGGCGAAGCTCCTGGTGTTTTCTGGGTCTGGCAACGGCATACCGGGGTCGCGCCCCTTCATTTCTGGCTCGAAGGTCGGATCAAGCTGAAACTCCGCGCCGCGCATCGGGAAGAATTCCGCAATTCGACGCAGCTCGCCGAGTTCGATGGGCGGGGGCACTTTTCGCAGGGAAACGAACTGCCTGACATTGGTTTTGAACACAGGCCGCTGTTCCCACGCCCCAAGCGATTGATCAATATGTGCATACACGCTCCCCGGCGTAATGTCTCCCGTCAAATTTGCCGCACCTCCATGCAGGGCATCAACAAAGAGCGTAGTAAAGATACCCCCTCCATTCTCCTCCGCCGCATACTGATCGGCAGTCGATGCAGTCAGAACAGTAAGTCCATCGGAGAGACTAACAAGGTTTTCACTTCCCGGATAGGTTCCAGCAATTCCAGAATGGCAGCTGTCGAGAACAACAACTTTGTTCCGGGCGGGGGACGCGTTTGCCAGCGTGAAGACCTCAGCCAGCGACAGGCCTTCATCACCACGCCGAGCATCTGACGCGAGGATATAACCTCCCGTCGACTCAATGTAGCCATGCCCGGCGAAGTAGAAAAGCGCTATGTCCGCCTGCGTCTTAAACAGCTCTGCAACTCGATCCTTGAGGTCGCCGCGACTCACGCGATCACTAGGTCCAGTACCGGTAAGGAGTTTGCAGTCAAAATTGACGGAGCCGTCCCCGTGACGCTCCAAGACCGCCTTAACCAGGCGCGCATCGTCAACACAACCGAATAGCGCACCCCCGTTGTCGTAGTGATTGATGCCAACAATGAGCGATATTCGCATGACACCCTCTCAGCTCTACAGGCTGTCGATGAAGTTCTTGATCGCATCCCACGTCCAGGTCACAGTTTTCACGCCGGTGAGATCGGTTCTGTCACCTTGATACACCCAGATACCTAATACGGGCCTCTTTTCCTCTTTGGCACACTCGATCTCCCACTTCTGGCCGCTGGACGTGAGGGAGTTCTTGCTTACCAGCGCTATAACACCAGCCGATCGACGAATACGGGTACGGACGCGTTCTTTCCATTCAGAGGTGTATGCCTCCTTTACCGACATGTCGACATACTCAAACGGCGACTTTGTATTGAGTGACTGACCTTTGAGAAGGTCCCTTTGCCCTTCGTCCTCGATCGCGAACGCCACGAATACTACCTTCTTATCTGCCATTTACCTCTCCCTATCATCATTGATTCATTCTTCGGATTGGTAACGAGGCACGGCACCCGCATCAGCGGGCCCATCCTCGATCGATTGGAATTGACCGGATTGAGAAAACACCATCTAGTCAGCCACACCAAAAATCCGATTTTGCAGGCCCGTGGTGCACCCAATCTCCATAACCCATCAACACACAGCTAAGTGCGGATAGCCAGATATTCTTGGCTCTGTCCAGGACCTTTGGTAACCGTTAGGTCTCCAAATAACTGTGCGCCTGCACAAAATCAACCTCTATTTCCCCGGCGTGTGGGTTGATGTGCGAGACGAATACCCTAAAAAATTCGAAATACAATGGTGATGTTTTAAAATTAAACACCGAATAGTCTTCTTCCTTACCGCTATCATAAACAGGCATTAGAAACTCGCCTTCTACAGCCTCCTCCACAAAAGACCCGCACCCCATAAGCCCCATGCTATCATTAATTCTAAGCTTGGCTCGATGCCCTAAAGTTTTGTGCTTTTCAATTGCTTTGATGGTTACGCAGACTTGACCGCTATATGTGCTGAATTTTGGGAGCAAATAATAATCGCCGTTCTTTATGCGCTTCTTGCCGGACACATAGCGCATTTGCTGCGTTGACACGGGCACTTCCGTTTTTACAATATCCGGCATCTTGGCTGTGTCAACTGGCTGTGGGACTGGGGCCACTGGCTGTGGCTTCCCAAAACGGGTAGACATAACACGGCGCAACACGACAATGGCACCGAGGAGCGCGGGAACGCCAATGCCAGAAAAGATCCATGTCTTATTTGCGGTAACGTAACCAATCAAGTTCACGGGTCTTTCCTAGCCTTTTCCAAAATGTTCATTTGAATCCACGTGCTGAGCAGATCTAACCAATATGAAGCGCGGATGCTTACAGCCTCGGCATGGCGGGAAGACTTTTCCATATACGCACGTGACCTCATGGGATTGCGTGTGTTCTGGATCGTGCGTCACCTTGTAGATTCCGGAATGCGGGACCTTATCCCCTGGTTTAAACGTGTCGCCGACGCTCGCCATAGTATTCTCCTGATGCGTAATATGGAGACAATCAAGCCGTCTACCGTAGAATACAGAGATATCTTCTTACGGCCGTACAGGCGCATACAGGATGCAGTAGCCCATCGGCGCGATCCGTCCCTGCACAAGCTGGCAGGAACCGTCCTTCATCATTCCGGGATCCCTGGCGTGCATAGCCCCCATCCTCCCAGGGCCCATGGCACCCATCATGCCGCGTCCTGCCGTAGCGCCCGGCGTAACAAAATGGACGCACATGCCGCACATCTTGCGGCCGTTGGGATGATCCTGATAATGAACGGCCGCTTTCGCAAGCTTGGATTGCGGAGAGGCTACGGCCCGTTGACCTAACAGGGGGTACGCGGCCAAGGCGGAAGCGGTAACGACGACGGTCTTGAGCCAAGTTCGCCGCGAAAACATTTTAGGTTTATCCATCTGAGAAACCTTCACAGAGGAGGTCTCAAATCTATAGGACGCCTGCATGCGGGTCAATTTAAAACTGCGATGCCCGCACTTACGTTTGTGATTTTGCCATGGAACTTCGTGCTTTAATCCGGCGCAGGAAGCGCCGGCCGGGTTCTAGGGGGGTTTAAGGGGGCCGGGGCCATCAAGGCCCAAGGCCCCGCTTCCTAGGAGTCTCCTAAAGGAGACTCCTAAAGAATCCTAACGCCCCTGGCGTAGAGAGCACGCTGCCTGGCGTACGGTACACGCCCCTGGCGTAGAGAGCACACCGCCTGGCGTACGGTACACGCCTCCTCTCTGAATGCGATCCTCGTTGATAACGATTCCCAACTCTGCCAGCACCGCACGATCAGTCCGGACCTCCCGCCGACGATTGCGTCCACTACCGCCAGTGGTCTCCGCACCCACCGCGGCCAATACCGTACCGATATGCCACCCTCCTTGCGGACAATCGCGATGCGTGAGAATCCACCGCGCGACCGCTGCGGCCGTGCCCGTCCTGAGCGCCGCGAGGGGTCGGGGGTCGTAGTGGAGAGGGAGGTCGCGATCCAACAGCACGGCGAGCGTTTTTGTGAGGGTGACACGCCAAAGGGGACGCATCTCTCCCGTGACCGGATTCGGTACGGTCGCAGAACTCGGCGTGATCTCGTTTAAGAGGCCATCAAGCACAAATCCATCGACACCGAGCTTGGGGATATCTAATGTAATCGCACTGGCCCGGAGGTCCTGGGCCAACGTCTTCAACCCCTTGCCACTATAGCCACCGTCTGCCCGCGAGAGTGTTGTGCGCAGGATGTAAGGATCAACCAGGATCTGCACGCTGCCCTCCTCAAGCACGCGCTTTTTTTGGGCATGAAATAACAGGGCTTCGAGCAACAAGGCATGCATCTGCCCGAGCCGTCCGGTCACGTGCGCCGTTCCCCACGGGGTCTCCATGGCGCGCGTACAAAACACGGGGTGGCGGGTCGGCTGGAAGAGTTGCAATCGCGCCTGATGCACCGTGGTGGTCGGCAGCAGGCGGTCATTCCAAGCTACGGTGTCACCACCGGTCATCGTCATCGCCGATAATTGGCGCGTTAACGCCTACCAAATTGGCGAGGCCACGCGGGGTCCGGGTTGACGCCTCTATATTCCCTTTGTCAGGCAATGCACGGGCCAGAGGGACGCCGCCTGTCGGTATCCCCCGCGCATCGAGAACCTCAGGCCAATGGTACAGCGCGCCATCGGCTTCGCGCATTGCATATGATGCCTTCCCCTCGCGGACAATCGTCCACCGTTCTCTGTCCGATATCCCTTTTTCTTCGGCCTCCCCAGGGGATAGCGGTTGGAGTGTGACACTCCACCGCGCGCCGGCGGGGATTTTGCTACTCCCGCGGGCGGTCTGGTTACCACTATCGCCCCCGGCCATCGCCGATTTGTTCTGGTGATGCACGATCAGTACACCGGCCCCCGTTTCCCGGCTGATGCGTCGCAACGTTCGTACCGTGAGGCTTGCCGCTTGGTCGTCGTTCTCGGAGGCCTCGACCATATCCGCCAAGGGGTCGATGAGGATCAGACGGGATCCCCTGCAAAACGCGATGAGGGCGGCCACACTGGGGTGTTCCATGCAACGGCGGCTGTTCGCGCCGTCGGGACAGACCAGAGTGAGACCGTGCACACCAGTAGATAAAGGAATGATATCCAGACGGTCATCAGTGTCTCCTACCCATTCATAGCCATCCAAGTGGCCTATGGCATGGAGACGTCGCCACAATTCGTGGGCGGAGTCCTCGCTCGTAAGATATACAACCCGCCCGGCCGGTCGAGCCGGCCACAAACCCCCGGCCACCGGACACCCACCGGCCACCGCCACGGCAATGTGTAGAGCGAGCCAAGATTTGCGGGACCCATCGGGGCCGATCACCATGCCATAGATCCCGGATTCCTCGGGCAGGTGCCCCACGATGTAGGTGCGCGGCGGCGGCGGAGTACGGATTGCGGTGTCAATGTGAATACGGTGCCAATCCCCTGCCCCGGCCTGCACCTTACTAAGAATGGGCGTGTTCGAACTCACCGGCGCACGCCCGCCGCATCTAAAGCCTGCCAGATTTCGGCGGTCAGACGGGCCGCCAAATCCGCTTGCGCTGGAGTCACCACCTTGGCCCGCGCGACATCGCTTAAGAGCATAGTGGCCTTCAAGGCCGCGTGCTGAATGGTTTTGAGGCTGATAGCAGCGTTGCGCTGGATCGGGCTTGGACCCAATGTGCCGCGGGATCCCTCCGGGAACAGATCACGGAGTGTGAGCCCAACCGCTCCCATCACATCGGCCGCCCCGCAGCCAGCATGGCAGAAGATCAGCACGCGCCCATCGTCCAATTGCGTCACCCGCAATGAAGGGTGCCGGTCACGGTGGGCGGGGCAACGCGCCATCCAGGGACCACCGTCGCGACCCTTGACGTATTCGAGCCGAGATAACAATAGGGAAGCACTCATGCCGCCATCCCCCATCCGACATCGCATTGCCGGGGGTCCACGAACCGCTGGCGCGGACGGCGGCTTGTTGCACGGCGAGGGGCCTTGGGTGGCGACGGCGCGCGGGGCACCAACATCAAGATAGGTGTAGCGGGAGCGTTACCCGGTGACATTTTCCGCTTGCGGCCAGCACGACTGGGCAGGCGTTTTGCCACTATGGCGGTCGGCAGCGGATCATTGAGATGCGCCGCCCGTTCCTCGATGGTGGTGTTGGCCTTTGCCCAATCCCAGTGCCGGTCCTGGATTTGCCGGATGCGCCGCCCGGATAACCCGACTTCATTCCCGATCTTCTCGGATTCCCCAGCACCGTGCCGCGCAGACGAAACCAGGACATCCCGGCCGCGGCCATCGAGGGGATACAGGGCGAGAATCGCGTTCCACTGATCGCAGTCCAAGTCACGGGCGGTGACTGCCAGGCTCGCCACTTTTGTCTGGTTTGCGCGGAACGGCGTTTCGGTGTCCTCGAAATCTGTAGGCGCTTCGTCTTCTTCTTCGCGTGTATTGGCAAGATCCAAAAGGACATCCAGGCTCGGTCCTTGAGTGTGCGTTTCTCGAAAGTCGCGATTGCTTTGATAGCGAGGGGAATGACCAAAGCTGAGAATGAGATCCGCGGCGGCATCAATACCGCCGGCCTGGTCTATCCAGGCGCGGGCCTCTGTGGGAGTAAAGCCCGCCCAGGGTGGGCAGGCGCAGTCGGGGTCTGATGTGGTCTGTGTGCGCATCGTTAGACCCCCTTCCCAGAATTGCGAGGGCGACCCGACCTACTTGGCGACCGTTGCGCGGCAATCCAGTTGTCCACATCCTCCTCTCTCCACCGCACGAGCCGACCTAGCCGCACGGGCGCTGGGAGCTTCAGTCTGTGTACCTGTCGGGTACTGCACTGAAGTCGGTCCGCGATATTTTTACGTGTCAAAAGTGTGTCCACCGCCGGTACCTCTAGTCACTGTCTGACACAGAAATATATTTACTTGCCTCGCCATTCCCTATAAATTAAAGTCCGTTTTAGGTTATGAATAGATCAAGACTTCAATGGAAGATATCCGGGCCCCAATTCGCCAGCTAATTAAAGCAATTAAAGGTGAAGAACCGAACGTATACTTAAGTTTGGTCTGGTGGTTTAAGTTGCCCGGACAACGCGGCGACGCCGACGAGGTCGCCGCAGCGGCGGTTCTGAAGGCGCTTGAGAACATCGTAAGGAAACCTGGTGGAGCCACTTTGGCCGCTGACCTCCAGCAAGCCGCTCGGATCGTTGAAGGATTCGAGCTCGGGGCGCGCTCTTACCTAATTCATGTCAGAATTCAACAAATACTTGATGTGGACCAGGAACCAACGTCGACCAATAAA
>JAJZZU010000066.1 GCA_021797365.1 Pseudomonadota bacterium
CGCGTCAGGATGAGAGTGACCACGGCGCCCACGGCCAGGATGAGCGCAACGGACAGGCCTATGAGGCCGCGTGTCAGGCGCTGCGCGAGCCGCATGAGATTGTCCTTGTCCGGCGTCACGGGCGCCCTGGGCGGCATGAGCGCAGGTTTTGGTGACTTGCCGGGTTTGGATGGGTCAGGCATAAGAGGTTCCTTGGTTTTCTGGCGGAGAGTTCAGGTTGCCCGCGGCCCAGGATGCCAGCGCGCCGTCTAGTTCGAGGAGCTCGGCTGCGGCGTTGCGCACGCGCAGGGCGAGTGCCGAAATGAAGGGGTCCTGGGGATCGATGCCGGCGGGCGGCGTCCACGCGGCGATCGCCCGGTCGGCTGGAAAAACCGGCGGTACCAGGCGTTCCCGGGCGCAGAGATCCGCCAGGGCCTTCCAGTCGTCGCCTTCGCGCATGAGCACGCCGATCTGGCCGTAGCCCACCCGGCGCACGACGAAGCCTTCCTGCATGAGCGTCATGGCCGCGATGGCGCAGTGGATACGCCCCACGGCATGCAGGAACGGGGCAGCAAGATTCGGATAGCGGGCGCCCTTGCGCCGGCCGTAGAGCGGCGGCATGCGGGCGGCGGCCCCGCGCAGGAGCGCGTCCGCAAAGAGCGCGACGGACTCCGAGGCCCAAAAGGCTCCGCCCTCGTCCGCCGACAGTGTCGTGACGAGGCCGCGCAAAAACCGGAAGCGTTCCGGATCCGCAGGCCACCGGATGGTCTGGTGGACCCGGATCTTCGCGCCGGCCGCCAGGAGGCGGGCGAGTTCGTAGTGCGTCACGAACCGCCGTTGCGATTCCACATCGAGCGTGGCGCCGAAATTCAGGAGGGCGGAAGCAAGCCGCGGCTGGCTGTCGATCGTGAAACGGGCCAGCATCGGCGCCTGGTCCATCACCCACTCTTCCGTGATCCGCGAAGGCAGGCTGTCGTCCCAGACGGCCTCCTGCCCCTCGTTCGGTACGACGGCGGTCAGCACGTGGGCCGAGTAGAGCAGGGGGTGCATGCGCAGGGTGATGTCTTGCCCCTCTTCGGAAAATCCCATCGGCCAGTCGAACATTTCCGACGAGTCGGAGATCGCCTGGTCCAGCTGGGGCGCCAGTTCGAGGTTCGGGGGTCCCGTGCGCTCGCGGATCGCGTTGACGAGACGGCCCTGGGGGATGGCGCCGTTGGCTTGAAAGGCGGCCCCATACAGGTTCAAGACGCGCTGCGCGATGCCGGCGCCGGCCACGGCCTGATCCTGGGCGCGTTCTGGCGAGACGCCCAGGCTCCCCACGACGCGTGGCAAGGGATCGCCAAAGTACCGGCACTGCCGGTAGAGGGCGTGGTGGGCAAGCTGCTGGGCGTACATCGCCGGCCACTCGCTGTTCAGAATCCAGACGACATCCGAGGACAAATCGTGGAGCCCGGAGATCAGACGCGCCCGGGCGCCCGGCTGGTCGCCGCGGGCCGCCCACCCCTGACCGGGTGCCTCGGGGTTGTCGAAGACCACGTAGCCCGCCGGATTCATGCCACAGCGCCTCCGGATGCCGCGGACCATTCGGCCAGGACGGCCTCCCATTGCGCCTCGGGGCGCCAGGCATGTTCCGACCACCAGGCGATCGCTTTGGTGTAGACCTCGGGGCGGGGCACGAGACGCAAGGGACGCAGCACGCGCGAGCGCTCGGGCCAGGCCGGCGACCGCTCGCCCGCGGCTAGCATGAGGGCGCTCCCCAGGTTCTGCGCATCCGTGATTGTGTCGCCATATACCTCGGCGGCGCGCCCCTGCATCTGTTCCAGAAAGCGAAACCACGCCTGTCCCGCCGCGGCGTAACGGCCCTTGCGGGCAATGGCCACCGCTGCGACGTTCGAGAGGAGATTCACCTCCTCCTGCGTGAACCACGGGCACCAGGCGAGCATGGCGGCCGAACGGTGGCCGGCGTTGCCGACGTGATGGACCTGATGGCAGAACGGGCAGGCTGTCAACAGGTTGGACAGCTTGTTGTTCCGGTGGTTATCGTCCAGGTGATGGACCTCCAGATATCCGGATGCCGCGAGCGACCCCGGATGGGCCTGCGGATCGTTCTGGACCGTAAAACGGCAGTACCGGCAGGCCCATCCGTCCCGTTTCAGGGCATCCAGGCGCACACGCGCGTAGGTCGCGTCGGCGGCCTCGCGCGCCTCGTCGTGCATGCGCCACGTGGACCGCTTGACCCCAAGGACAAGCGGGGGGCGGATCGTGCCATCCTCCATCACCAATCCCTTAATTACCGAGGGCGGACATCGCGCTGGATGTCTGGTCGCTGCCGAATGTGGACGCCGATCCGCTCGAGGCGACCGCCATGATCGAGAGCAGGAGGATGCCGCCCAGGATCATGCCCAGGATGACGCCCATCGGCATGTTGGTCTTGTGGCGGAAAATAAAGCCGATGATGCCTCCCATGAGCGCTCCGAACCCGACGAGCCACGCGAGCATCTTCAGAAAATACGCGATGCCCTGACTCTGGTTGCCGAGGTTCTGTCCGATCTGTCCGAACGTGACCGCCGCGTGCGCGGCCCCCGGAAGAAAGGTGGCGGCGACGAGCAAGCCGACCCCGAAGGTGCTCAGGAGAGCCGCAGACCGGGTGCGGCCAGCCGTTTTTGTAGTAGGTTTCTGTGTGTGGTAATGCATATTGCATAACTCCGTTTGATGAGTGGTAGGGGAAGTATGGCGCGCCAAAGCGGGGTGTGAAGCCTTCGCGCGCGCGGTGGGGCTGGGGAGGTACCGGTTATGCGTTATTCACGTGCTGTGACCGTTGCCTTCGCCACGAACCTTGTCGTGAGTGGATCAGCCAATTCCGGCTTGGCGCGCCGCCTAGCATCCTCATCCCCCAAGAAGCAATGTGGTGAATAGGTCCGCACGGGCCTGGTCTTCAGCCATAACGAGTGGTTGCTATAATAACCGGAATACCACAACAGGATATTCCGCCATGCCCGCATCCTTTCTCCCCTCGGCCTCGCAGGCCCAGACCATGCTGACGCCAGTCCGGACTGATCAGTCCGTCGGCATCCTGAACCACCTGTTCGGCACCACGAACTGGCACGACCTGTACATGCAGTCGATCGGGTTTTCCGCGAGCTCGGCCAGCGCCTTTTTCCCGATCCTCTCGGCCTTCGACGACGTCGTGTTCGCGTTCGTCACGCTGTGGGTGGTGTACATCATGACGCTCGCGGTCGTGAACACGGCACACAGCGGCAAGACCATGGGCGATCGGTTCCATACGCTGTATACCCCGCTGCGCTCGGCGATCGCCATGGTCATGTTGGCCCCGATTCCGGGGGTCGGCATCAGCGCCATCCAGGCGGTCCTGCTGGGGTTTGTGTGGGTCTCGATCGGAGGGGCTAACTATCTGGCGAACACGGCGACCTCCTATATGGCCAGGCACGGCGGGATGCTCACGGCGCTTGCGCCGTCGGGCGGCACGCGGCTGGCCCAGGGGCTTCTGCAGTCCCTGGTCACGCGGGAGTACATCCACAATTTCGAGTCGCCGAATCCGGGCTCGGCGGTGCCGGTGTTCGCACCCGGCTCGCCCACGTGGACGGCGGCGGGGAGCGGCGGCGAATGGACCTACACGTTTTCCAACCCGGCGACCGGCGGATTCGCGCCCGGCCAGATGGGGCAAATCGTAATCAGCTGCCATGCGCAGTCCGGGCCGATGTGCACGGCGCAGAAGGCCGCGGTCATGCAGATGGCGCAGACCCTGGCGCCGTATGCCGAGGCGGTCGTGCGCGCCGCGCAGGGCACGGTCGGGGGGCAGACCGCCGCGCCCGTGACCGTGCCAGCCTCGCCCCTGTACGTGGCGGCGAAGCAGTACGACGCGGCGGTGGCCGGGGCCATCAGCGCTGAGCAGTCCCGGATCTCCCCGCAGTTCGCGCAGAGCATGGACAACCTGAATGCACATGTCCATACCTACGGGTGGCTTTCGCTGGGTGCGTACTACTGGACGATCGCCCGATCGAACAGCGAACTGCAGGACCGGGTGGACGAGACGCCCGGCTGGACCGGATATGACGGCAAGGCCGTCGCGGCCGATCTCGGCCCCTTCGACTCGCAGCGTCTGGACGGCGTGCTCACGCAGGTGGCCGCTGGCGCCCAGGCGGTGGCGCCTCCGGCGGCGAAACCGAGCGGCAGCCTCGTCATGTCCGCGCTCGACGAACTCATCCCGTCCAACTTGCAGACCCTCTTCGCGCAGCCGGCTGCGGACTTTCTGCTGAACGGCGACCCGGTCGCCAATCTGCAGCGCGCCGGGCAGATCGTCCTGGACGGCGAGATGGGCGGCATCCTGGCCAACTACGTGGGCGCGAGGGTCGCGGCCAAGTCGGTCGATTCGGCGACGGCCGGCATCCCGCTGGTGGGTAAGCTCATCAGCGGCGCCGACGGCGTGCCGGCGCGCATCCTGCGCTACCTGTCGCCGTATGTGGTGGCTTTTCTTCTTGCCCTTACCCTCATTGCTTTCGTCTGGGCGTTCTACATCCCCAGCATCCCGTTCATCCTGTGGGTGTTCGGGGTCCTGGGATGGCTCATGCTGGTCGTGGAAAGTCTGGTGGCGTCGGTCCTATGGGCCTCTGGCATCGCGACCCCGGAAGGGGAGGGCCTGCTCGGAGAGCGCGGCTCACAGGGATTTATGCTGTTTCTCAACGTGATGTTCCGACCCGCCCTCATGGTCATCGGATTCTTCGCATCGTTTCTCCTGCTCACGACCATCGGCAACTGGGTGGGCGCGGGATTCGTCACGTTCTGGGGGCAGGAGAACGCGAGCGCCTGGATTTCCTGGAATCCGCTCATGTGGATCGGGTCGGTGATGCTCGTCACATATCTCGCGATGGAACTGGCCCACAAGGTCTTCGAGCTCATCACCTGGATTCCGGAAAACGTCATGCGCTGGGTCGGGGGTCAGGGCACGCAGCTTGGGGAGCAGAAGCACGCGCAGAGCATCGAGGCCGGATTCATGGCGGCCTCGAAAACGCGCGGCAGCCAGCGCGATGCTATGCGGGAAATCAAGAGGAAGGGCGGGGATGAGAAGGGAGAAGCGGCGGCCAAGAAGACCGAGGGCGCCGCGACTACTGGCAAGGAGTCGGGGCTGGACACGGGGGAGAAAGGCCTACCACCGAGGTAAGGGAGTAATCAGTACTTTTCCGGCTTGCCCGCGGCCCGCGCGGCATATTTCCTGCCGAGGATCGCATCATATTTTTTGATGAGTGGATCTTCATCGCGGCGGGGGTCGCCCACGGGTGGTACCGGGTAGCCACGTATCTTTTCGGCTTCCGCAATGGCGACTTCGCGCCATGCCCCGTACATATCCAACAGCCTGTCGTACTGGGCATCCAGTTTCTTGTACTTCGCCTGCCACTCGTCGATGATGGCTGCCAACTTAAGGACGTTGTCCCGTCGGGCCTCCGCGGCTATACGCCGCGCATGGGCTTCATCGGCTTCCTCCTTCAGCCGCGCGACTTGCATGTCGAGCACGGCATTGGCGGCGCCCATGCCGAGCTTATCGCCTTCGTACCACTGGCCGTTCGGGCCCTGAAATGGATTCAAAAGACCGGCTGGCGAACTCGCACCCATGGCGCAGCCCCTTTTTTTCGGTTATTTGTGTGCAACTTAGCCCCTGGAAACACGCGAGTCAAGAGTTGAGGTAGGGATGGCGTGGGTTGTGTGGCGGCCACTTCGAGCGCGACAGCTCGTCCTATAGACCGCATCGCGCTTTGGTTAGAGCGCGGGAAGCGCTTGGGGGTATGGCCAAGCGCATAAAAATCCCCTACGATCGCGCGCGCCGGTTTAACTGTTTTCGCGTGTTCTGGAAAATCCTCATTATGATGGTGCTCTCGGTCTTCCTAATGCGCGGCTCGAGGCTAAACTCGCCCATCTGCTTAAATCGCTCTGGGTCTTTTTCGTTTTGCAGATTGGCCAGAAGATGCTGAAAATCCAACCCTATGTTTGCTTTCCGGTTTTCCGCATAGCGTTCTGGGCTTATGCCGCCGGCTTCATCCCAGCATGCCATTTCTGCCTCAATCGCCATGAGCAATTTCCTAATCTTTAGAATACCCTCGCTCGCCTTGGAGTTTTCAATCATTAGGCGTTGATACCGCGTAATGTCGCTTTGGAGAGCCCGATTCTTTTCCACAAGATCTCGAGCATATGACTGGTGACTATTTCCCTCCGCGATAATCTGCAGTTTGTTATGGGAAACGTCCACTTCCGCATCCGCGACAAATGCCTGCCACACTTTCTCCGTCTCTGTCAAAAAATATTCCGTCGCCACCGTGTCGTTATTGGCTGTCGCAAAGAATAACCCGCGCACCACGATTTCGAGATGATCTGTATACCAGATGTTCTCCTTCGCTTCTGTCTTTTCCAGAATGGTGCGCGTGGCCTCTATGTGCCCATACTGCGACGCCAACTTAGCCGCCTGTGTCCATGCTGGCAGAAATCCCTGTCGTTCCTCCAAGGAGCGATCCCTCCATTCCTGCGCAAAATCGCGGGCGATCTTTATAAACTCACGCTGAAGAACGGGAAGCGCTTTTCCGAACGCAAAGGGGAGACATATCACGCGTCCCTGGAGAGACGACGGAATATCCGAGGCGTACAACGCTAGTTTCTCTCGATACACATTACCAGCGTCTGGACTAATCAAAATAACAGTAAACTCAGGAGAGACGCGCGCCACGTCCCAAAGAATCTGGCGAACATGGTCGTCACGAAACGAATAGCCGACCGCGACCAGAAACTGACAGGTAGCCAAGCGTTTTTTCATCTGCAGAAGCAACTCGAAAAGCGGCTCTATGTAGGCGAGTTTTTGGGCGGGATACAACATAAGTGCCGTCGCGCGCTCCGTCGTTATCAGACGGACAGTACTATCTTTTAGCATGACCGGAATTTTTAGAAAGCGCCCTCTATCTGTGCGATACCATGTGATAGAACCGTGGAGCTTGAATAGCAGAAGGTCCACATTTTGGTCGTCGAATACCCTGGGATTCCAGTCCTCGCCGAATCCGTCACGGTAGGCAAGGCGATGCTTGGCGCAGAAAACTTCTATCGCGGTATCGTAGTTGAGTGAATAGACGGACAGCGGTTTTTCCGAGTCCACGAAGCCGCGCAGGGGATCGAGGTACGCGGTTTTTTCGGGATCAACCACAACTTTCTGCTTAATAAAATCCCGCAGTGCCTCCAGCACCTTCCTCGGTTCGATCCCGTCGATCTCTACGGGTTGTCTCTGTAAGGCAGCGAGCGGTTCCTGGGGCCAATCCGCGAGCCGTTGGAGGGTCTCAAGCACCAACTCGACGTCAACAACGCGGCCCTGAGTCTTCGCCCATTCCCGTAGTTTCTCCAAAAGCGCCCGGATCTGGGTGCCCCACCTTGTCTGCTTTGCAAAATCCTGAATCAGGTGCACAGTATCCGGTACTTGCGCCTCCACGGAGGCCCCAGCTCCGAGCAGGAACGCCACATCGCCCTGCGCAGGCGCTTTCTGAACGGATACGGCGAATGGCTGGGCCGCGTTTATGGTGTTCTCATTTGGCCACATCAGAAGCCCTTTGCTCCGACAGTCAGTGCCGTGACTTGTGTTCCACCGTTAGCCATAGCTCGCGCCTGTGCTGTCAGCGGCGAATTGTTCCCTACGACCCCTCCGGCTTTGCCTTTGACGCCTCCATGTGCGAGGCCTTTCGCAAGCTTTTGTCTCTTTGATCCGGAAGCTCTGGGTTCGCCGCCCAAAGCGTCTCGATCAGGAAGTGCTTGATCTCGCCGATACGTGAATTTTAGTGCGGTCCAGGCGTATTTTCCGACTCATCTCGCATCTCGGATTCCGATGCCCGCAGTACATCCAGTGCGCGGCGCAAAATGGCAGCATCCATCTGGTCTTTGGGCCGGACCCCTTGTTTTGTGCGCAAAAGGCCTTCGAGATCCAGCATCGGGATGGTAACCCCATCTATATCCTTGGTAATCCGATGTTGCGCCAGGTCATCCCATGTGAGCCCACAAACCGAACCCAGAACATCGACGGTGATCTCGTCGTTGATACGGATTCCGTAATAGATATCCTGTACAAGTAGATCTGTTTCGCCTGCCAGTTCCTGTGCGGCGCCATCTGGAAGCCGAGACAGCGCAACGATCCAGCGATTGGCATTATCGGCATCGGGGCGCACCAAAATGTCGATGTCTTCGGATGTCCGGTTGAGCCCTTGAGCGATCAGGGCGTAGCCGCCCACGAGAACATAGTCGACTCCGGCCTCATTCAGGTAACGCGTGACCAGAAGCACGTCCTGCCACGTTGCAGGCCGGGTGTATTCCTTTTCCTTGGAGGTCACCGCTCATGCTCCATGAAGATCCGCCGACTGGCGCGCAACAACCGCCAGTGCCCGCCAGCGCTCCTGATCACGGTTGGCTTCCGCATGCGTCCGGTACCGGAAAATGCCTTTCGGGGTACGGGTGCGCGTTCGGGATAGTTCAACCAATAGTGCCTGCAGAGCCGTATCCGGCGATCGGGGCTGCCCCATTGGGCGCACCTGCCGGCGTCCGACTACACGCTGCAAAGGCTGCTGGTCGGAGGCGATGTTCGATCGTTTGTCTGCGTCACGATGCATCTTTTCATTATACTCCGGATTCTGGCTGGCATGGGTTTCGCGGGGATCAAGGGCCTTTAACGCAGTACAATCACTATCACGGATGGCATGAGTGTACATCATCCGGCTCGACGTCCTCCCAATCTGGCAGGATGTTGTTCGGCATAGGGCGTAGTATGCAGCATCGGGATATGAGCTCTCGCCGGAACTGGTTGAGCTCTGCGTCGTCAGCTTTTTTGCCTATGTCAACTTGGCGTCACCCAGGCGGCCTCGATTTCACCGCTTTTCCCACTTCGCCCCCAGCCGTCCGGGATCGTCGCGGTCCGGCCACCAGGCCGTCTTACAGGTCCCGCAGCGGTAGTAATCCTTGCCGGTCTTCGTCTGGTTTTTGAACACGGGCTTCTTGCACTTCGGGCACTTCGGCCCGGTGGCGGCCGGTGCGGCGTCGCCCGCGGCGGCCTTGTCGCCGAAGGGTCGTCCGGGCTTGCCGTCATCGTCGCCAAAGAGGGCATTACAGTCCTCGCAGCGCCAGTAGGGCCGCCCGGACTTGCTCATGTGTTTCAGTACCGCGCCCTTGGCGCAGGCCGGGCACGCGGGCGCCTGGACGCCGTCCAGGAGGGCCGCGCAGACGCGGCGGGCCTCCTCTTCCACGAACCGGGAAAAGTCCGTGGCGTCAGCCTTGCCGGCGGCGATGTCGGCCAGACGGTCCTCCTGCAGGGCGGTCATGCCGGGATCGCAAAAGGCCGGCAGGATCCGGCGCAGGAGATCCACGAGATCGCATCCGCGATCCGTGGCCACGATGTCTTTCTTGTGGCGGTCCGCATAGCCGCGCTCGATCAGGTTTTCCACGATGCGCGCGCGGGTGGCCTCCGTGCCAATGCCCGACGTTTCTTTCAGGCGCGCCTTCAGGGCCGGATCCTTGACGAACTTGTGGATCCCGGTCAGCGCGGCGATCAGCGTGTCGTCGTTATAAGGCTTGGGTGGCCTGGTTTGTTTCGCGATTACGGAGGCGTCCTTGCAGGGCAGTTTGTCGCCTACGCGGAGAATGGGCAGGACACCGTCCTCCCCGTCATCCTCGCTTTCGCCCTTGTCGTCGCGCGCCGGTAGGTCCCCTTTGAGGGAAAGGGCGGTCCAGCCCGCGCTTTCCACGATGCGCGCGGTGGCCTTGAACCGCTCGCCGGAGGGGAACACGAAAATGGCCTCGCGGGTCTCGAACCGTTCCGGCTCCATGAAAAGTGCCGTGTAGCTCTCGCAGATCATGGCATACACGGCCCGCGCCTCGCTCGAGACGCCGGCGGGTAACGCATGGCCGGCCCCGGTGGGAATGATGCCGTAATGGGCCTTCACCTCCGCTGTGTTCCAGGCCGGGTGCTTTCGCGCCGCGTCGACACCGCGGGGAATGGCGTTGCCGTGGATCGCCTTTAGGATCCGTGCGGCCTCGCCATGCTGTTCTTCGGGCAGATAGGCGCAGTCGGTGCGCGGATAGGTCGTCGCCTTCGCCTCGTAGAGTTCCTGCGCGGCCTCGAGCGTCTTCGCGGCCGAAAGACCCAGGCGGCGGTTCGCGGCGCGCTGCAGGGTGGACAGGGCGTAGGGC
>JAJZZU010000067.1 GCA_021797365.1 Pseudomonadota bacterium
CAAAGCCAAACTGACCATCAGAAAATCGTATGGTTTCCGATCCCCAGAGATCCTGGAAATGGCTTTATTACATGCCTTGGGCAAGCTTCCTGAGCCGAAATCGGCCCACGAATTCTACTGAGGAGCCATACATATAGCACCCACATCGAGCAGGAATTGGCATATCGGTCATGACGCAAAACTCTTTCGTGCAACGACTCCCTGCAAGTACATCGTCTTCTCTTCATAGATAATGGCGACGCCCGGAGTATGCCGAGCCTTAGGTACGAACAAGAGAATATCAGGGAATCCGAACTCCTGGTTATTGAGCAGTCGGTATTATTGGAGGTCATAGGGGAAGGCGAGCAAGGGGTCAGGGGCTTTAGATCGAGTGGGCGCAAGGTCGTTCACCCTGGCGCGCGCGAGTGCGCGTCCCCTCAGTTGCATGTCGGCGTGCAAGCATATTTGGGTCGTCTCCGGTTATCTTGGCATGGAACGACCAGCGTCTCAGAGCTGACCCGGAGCGTCTGGTGATTGTGGGATATCGCCCGAACGACCACGGAGGCCGTGCGCGTGTTGCGAAGGCCTTAACCTGGAGGTGGGTGGGGCGCTCGTGGTCGACAAAAGTCGCGTGCGGCTGCTTTGACCAACAGGGGATCGGTAGCATCCCGGCAAGTCGTTTAATGTCTTGATAGCTGATAGGGAATCCGGTTCGGATGTCTCTCGTTACGCCGCCCCGGAGGGTGGCGCTATCTCCGCTGATGCCTCCAGGGTCAGGGCGCAATTCGCCAGGATCCAATCGTCTTTTTGCTCCATAAGGATAGTGTCGACGAGGCGCATAATGCTGTACCCATTCGGGGAGACCCAGACCACGTTCGCGTAGCGTGTGACCTGCTTGCTCAACGGCTTGAGGGGGTTTGGTCGAGTGGATCTTCACATGGTGGGCCGCGGGGTAGCCCATGAAGGTCACCACATGCTTGGCCTCATCAAGCTGGCTTGTAAAGGCAAGTGGCGTCCTTCTGTCGCCGCGGCCAAGAGCTCGGGGCATTCGGAAAGCCTGGCGATCGTCTCGCGACTTGGCGCGCCGCCGATGGTTTCGCTCCGTTCAGGTCGCGGCTATCATTACGCCATGCCGAATGCAAAAACAGCCTACGCCTACAACCCCCCGGTCTCTCGCGTATACCGTGATATTGGCCATACCTCGCCCGACCACCGCAGTCCATGGGCGGGGATATCCGGGTTAGCCACAATGCGTGATGATGATCCCGGATGGGGTCGTGCCCTAGGTGGGGTATTTTCCGCATAGTGATCATTATCCAGGAAAGGAGACCCGTCCGGCCCGCCACTTGATGACATCTGCGAGATGAGAGTATCGGATGGCAACGGGCGAAGCCTGTTTGGATTTCTTCGAGCGAGGAGTAAGGGTATGTCACGGTATGTCGGCGCTGTGGATCAAGGAACGACGAGTTCGCGTTTTATCGTATTCGATAGACGGGGGTCGACCGTGTCGGTTGCCCAAAAAGAGCATGATCAGATCTATCCGAAGCCTGGTTGGGTCGAGCACGATCCGCTCCAGATCCTGAGCAACACGAGGGAAGTGATGGGCGCAGCACTTGCGCGCGCCAATCTATCAGCAAGGGATATTGTTGCCGTCGGCATCACGAATCAGCGCGAAACGACGCTTCTTTGGGACAGGACAACCGGCAAGCCGATTTGTAACGCGTTGGTCTGGATGGACACTCGGACCAGCGACCTCGTTCAGCGCTATGTGAGGGATGGTGGCCAAAACCGGTTTCGCGTAACCACAGGTCTGCCGATCACGACCTATTTCTCGAGCCTCAAGCTGCTTTGGATATTCGAGAATGTACCCGGTGCGCGGGAAAAGGCGGAAGCGGGTGACGCAATGTTTGGGACAGTGGACTCTTGGCTCATCTGGAATCTCACCGGGGGCACGAATGGGGGTTGTCACGTGACGGACGTGACTAACGCGAGCCGCACCCAGTTGATGAATCTGGCGACCTGCGATTGGGATGACGCCCTCTTGAGTGCATTCAAAATTCCGCGTGCCTGCTTACCCCAGATTGTGCCGTCATCGGCAGTCCACGGGGAAATCCGAATCTCGCCTTTGAACGGGACAAAGATCGCCGGTATTCTGGGCGACCAGCAAGCGGCATTGTTCGGTCAGACGTGCTTTGCGCCCGGTGAGGCGAAGAACACGTACGGTACGGGGTCGTTCTTGCTCATGAACACCGGCACAACTCGCGTCCAGTCAAAGGCGGGACTGCTGACGACAGTCGCATACAAGTTGGGAGACGACGTGCCTCATTACGCCTTGGAAGGCTCGATTGCTATTACGGGAGCCCTGGTTCAGTGGCTACGGGATAACCTCAAGCTATTCGACGACGTGGCCCAGATTGAGCCGCTCGCCCGGAGTGTCGATGATAACGGCGGTGTTTACATCGTTCCGGCGTTTTCCGGACTCTACGCGCCATACTGGAAGGATAGCGCGCGCGGCATTATCGCCGGTCTCACGCGGTTTGTGACCCGCGCTCATTTGGCGCGCGCATCGCTAGAGTCAGCCGCGTACCAGGTGCGCGATGTCGTTGAAGCCATGGAGGAAGATTCTGGTATCAACGTGTCGACCCTGAAGACGGATGGCGGCATGGTTGGCAACGAACTGCTTATGCAGTTTCAAGCAGATATACTAAACGTACCCGTTGCCAGGCCTAAGGTCACTGAAACGACAGCGTTGGGCGCCGCTTACGCAGCGGGACTGGCGGTTGGGTACTGGAAAAATATCGAGGATCTGAAGGCAAACTGGGATATAGGTAAGTCCTGGGAGCCCGCCATGTCGGAAGAAACTCGGGCAAGGTACTGCGCGTTTTGGAAAAAGGCAGTCGCGCGGTCGCTCGATTGGGTCGATTGAATATGGATCATGAGTGAGAACCGAATTGGATGGTTCGACGGCCACTTTTTCTAGGTCATTTAAGACGCGTAGTCGCCTTTCTATGTCTTTTCGATATACGGGACGGAGTCGATTACGGCGCGCCATTTTTGGGAAAACGCGGGGAGGATGCGAAGTCTACGGGCGCACCCATGTCGGCGGCAAGGCCAGCGATTCATCCGGCAATGGGCGTAGGAACGGGCGGGTGAGCGTAGGCCACCTGCAATGATGCCAGATGCGCCCCAGACAAGGGGCTCCTGGAGTCGCTTCAAGACACGCGGGCTGCCGAGGTTGCGACCGCCCGGAACCGCGAGATAGGGGTGTATATCCACGCCTATGAGCGCGGTGATCTCGCAAGCCTCCGCGTCGAAGCGGTTTGTGGGGTTCTTGCGAACCCAGGGTGAAGGCCGGCTTGGCTGCGCTTGCGTTCCGCGACAGTGGGTTTATGCGGAATCAGTCTTAAGGGCCGGGAATCCTGCCATACGACCCGGGGAGTTTTGAGCGTATGCATGTCTCCTCGGCCGGTGAAACCGGCGCGGTTTTTGGCGCCCACGCGGGCCGGGTTTCTGGCCAAAGTCGGCTATTGCAATACGCTTCCCCCAGGCTTTGGAGCCAGGTTCGCGACCGCAGTGGAAGAGGCTGGCGCGTGCTGTGGCCTTCCGGCATTCGCTCCTGTCAGAACGCGACCGACGTGAACCGTACCTCTTGTCTTGGGATGAGCAGGAGCGCCTGTTTGCGGCACTGCCCGCATCTGGCCAGCATGGCGCTCTTCAAGGTCAACACGGGTTGTCGGGAGCGGGAGGTGTGCCGTTGCAATGGGAGTGGGAGGTGGTCGTGCCGGAATTAGGAACATCCGTGTTTTTGATTCCTGCGGTGTACGTCAAGAATCGACGCAAGCGTTGCGTGGTGTTGAATCAGGTCGCCAAGGCAGTCATCGAGGCGCAGCGCGGACGGCGCTCCCCATATGTCTTCAATTACCGCGGCCACCCGGTCCAGAAGATAAATTCCCGGGCCCGGCGGCGTGCACGCACGGAGGCGGACGTCCCATTGGCGCATATGCATGACCTGAAGCGCACGTTTGGAGCGCGGCTGCGCGCGGCGGGGGTGCGCTTCGAGGACCGGTAGGGTTTGCTTGGCCACGAATCGACGCGCATCACCGACCACTACTCGGCGGCGGAATTGAGTCAGCTCATTGAGGCGGCCAATCGGGTCTGTGGTGAAAAGTCCCGCAAAAGCCCCGCACTCATTTTGCGGAAACCGGCGGCTCGGAAAAGAGTCTATGTAACTTCTTGATAGGGCTGGGATATTTGGTCGGGGCGAGAGGATTTGAACCTCCGACCACCTGAACCCCATTCAGGTGCGCTACCAGGCTGCGCTACGCCCCGTTCCGGGTGGCATCATACCGTAAGCGCCCTTAGTATCAAAGATGCTATTGGATGGGGGTGGCGGGGGCCGGGGTGTGCGCGAGGCCCGTTGGGCGAGAGCGGACCGGATGAGGCGGTTGGTGCATGCATCGCCAAGCATGGCCGCAGTCCGTAGAATACGCGGATGCTTAATGTCCGTGATCTGTCGTTCCGCGTGGGTGGCGAGGAGCTCTTCCGCGACGTCTCGTTTGAAGTCTACCGGGGCCAGCGGATCGGTCTTGTCGGCCGCAATGGCTCGGGGAAGTCCACACTCCTCAGAATCATCCATGAGCGCCTGGAGCCGGAGGAGGGGCGGCTTGAGTTCGCGGGGGCGGTGAGTGTCGTGGCGGTGGCCCAGGAGACCCCGGACACGGATGCCTCGGTGCTGGCGTGTAGCCTGGACGGGGATCCGGAGTTGCGGGCCTTGGAGAAAGACCTGGCGAGCGGGGTCCACGATGAGCGTTATTTCGCTGCCCAGGCCCGCTATGAGGCGATCGAAGGTTTCAGCGCCGCGGCGCGCGCGAGCCAGCTCTTGGCCGGATTGGGCTTCTCGCAAGAGGATCTGGGGCGGCCCGTCCAGGTCTTGAGTGGGGGTTGGCGCATGCGCCTGAATCTTGCCCGCGCGCTCATGGCTCGCGCCGATCTGTTGCTGCTGGACGAACCCACCAACCACCTGGATCTCGAGGCCATCGCCTGGCTCGAGCAGTATCTGGCGCGCTTCGATGGGGCATTGCTAGTCGTATCACACGATCGGGATTTCCTGAACGCGGTGGTCAATCGCGTAGCGGCGATCCATGATCGCACCTTGTCCTTATATGCCGGATCATACGATGCCTACGTCGAACGCCGTGCCCTCGAGGCCGTCCAGCGGGAGGCGGCGGAGAGCAAGCAGGCGGCGCAGGTTGAGGCGTTGGAGCGCTTCGTGGCGCGCTTTCGGGCCAAAGCCAGCAAGGCACGCCAGGCGCAGAGCCGCTTGAAGATGTTGGAGCGCATGGAGCGCGTGACCAAGCTTCGTGGCGAGGTCCGCTACACGCTGCCGTTGAAGGGCCCCGAACGCGTGCCGGATACCTTGATCACGCTACGCGATGTGGCGTTCGGTTACCCGGATGCCGCTGCGTTGTTTGCGGGCGTGGGCATCACGGTGGCGCCGGGTGATCGCATTGGCGTGATCGGTTGCAACGGCGCTGGCAAGTCGACCTTCCTGAAGGTCCTTTTGGGGGCGCTTGCGCCGAGTGCGGGGACGCGCACCGCGACCGCCGGCCTTACTGTCGGATATTTTGCGCAGCATCAACTGGAGCAGCTCGATCCACAGGGCACCCCGCTTTCCTACATGGTGGCCCTGGACCCGGCCGCACCCTTGCAGGCCTTGCGCGACTATCTGGGAGGCTTTGGCTTCGGCTCGGGCGGTCTGGAGCGGGCGATCCAGGGGCTGTCGGGTGGGGAGAAGAGCCGGCTTGTGCTGGCCGGCCTGTCGTGGGGCCGCCCCCATCTCTTGTTGCTCGATGAGCCCACCAACCATCTCGATCTGGAGATGCGTGAGGCCTTGGGCTACGCCCTGCAGGACTATAGCGGGGCCTTGATTCTGGTGTCACATGATCGCCATCTGATCCGTTCGTGCGCCGATACCTTGTGGCTGGTGGGGGACTGTGGAGTACGGGAGTACGCCGGCGATCTCGAGGATTATCAGCGGGAGACGGTCGCATCGCGTGCGCCGAAGGTCGTGGCGAGGCCCAAAAAGGAGGGGCGACGCCCCACCATATCTCCCAAGGCCTATCGGCGCGAGCAACAGGCCATCGAGGCGCGTATGGCGGTGGATGCCGCGCGTCTTGCCGAGATCGATGGGGTATTGGGTGATCCGCGTGCCTACCAGCAGGGGGGAGAGACCATAAAGGTCCTGCAGGCCGAGCGCGCGACCGTCACGGCCCGCCAGGCCGCCGATGAGGAGCAGTGGCTGGCCCTGGAGGAAAAGCTGGCCGAGGTCGCGGCGCGCCTATCTTAGGCCCTGCTATTCCAGGCCCTGCGGGCTCTGACCCGGTACCCAAACGGCGCCCTCGGGCGAGATCTCCTTTTTCCAGAAGGGGGCGCGGGTCTTCAGGGCATCGACGATCGCCTGGCAGCCGGCGAAGGCCTCGGCCCTGTGTGCCGACCACACGGTGACGAGCACGATGCGTTCATGGCAGGCGAGGCGCCCGTGGCGATGGATGATGAGCACCTCTTGAAGATTGTAGCGGGCCTGGGCGGATGCGCCGATGCGAGACAGTTCCGCGCGCGTCATCTCCGGGTAGTGTTCGATCTCGAGCGCTGTGATCGTGCGATCCTGCGCGCTGTCGCGCACTGTGCCGACGAAGCTCACCCGCGCGCCCGCGCCCTTGACATCGAGCGCCTGCGCCTCGCGCTCGGCATCGAAGTCTCCGGTCTGCAGTCTGACGATCATCAGCCGCCGCTCACGGGCGGGAAGAATGCGACTTCGTCGCCGTCGTGGACGAGGCTTGCGAGCGACGCATGTTCGCAGTTGATGGCGACGAGAAGGGGTTTGGGGAGATCGACGACTCGCGCACCGGCAAGCGCCTCCAGCACATCCGAGGCACGCTGAGGTGTGTCGGCGGGCGCAAGCTTGCGCGTGTCGCACCCGAGGATCTCGCGCACCGCGGCAAAACAGCGAACGGTGATCACAGTCAGCCTCCCAAACGCATCATATAGACGGGCGCCGCGCGTCCGGGTTCATCGTTGAAGGTGTGTCGCTCGGGCTTTTCGTGCCAGACTTTATCACGGATGAGATCCGCCAGGGCCTCGGGCGTCAACCCGGCGCGTAGCGGCGCGAGGAGATCGACCCCGTCGTCCTGGCCCAGGCAATAGACAAGCCGCCCGGTGGAGGTCAGGCGCACGCGGTTGCAACCGGCGCAGAAGTTCTGACTGATGGGGCTTATGAAGCCGATATCGCTGGCAAAACCGGCGACGCCAAACCGTCGGGCGGGCCCGTCATCGGGCGCCCTCGGACGTGCCACCAGGGCGTGCGAGCGCGCAATACATGCCTCGGCCTCGGCCACGCTCACGTAGCTTTCGGCGCGGCTTGTGCTGCCGGCAATCCCTAAGGGCATGGTCTCTATGAACTGGATGTCGAAGCGCTCGGCAAGTGCGAAGTCGACGAGCGCCGGGATCTCAGCGAAATTCTCGTCTTTCAGGAGGACCACGTTCAATTTGATGTGCGGGATGGACTCGCGGGCGATGAAAAGACCGCGCAGGACCCGGTTCACATCACCCCCGCGGGTGATGCGCGCGAAACGCTCCGGCACGAGGCTGTCGAGACTCACATTGAGGCGCTTCAGGCCCGCGTCCGCCAGCGCCCCGGCGAGCCGGTCGAGCAGGTAGCCGTTGGTGCTGACGCTCAGCTTCTCGATGCCGAGGCCGCGGGCATGGGCGATGCGGTCGACAAGCCAGGGGTAGAGCAGCGGTTCGCCGCCGGTGAAGCGCATATGGCGCACGCCGAGGCTACGAAACACCGAAAGCAGCTGGTCGAGTTCGGCGGGCGCCAGATGGTCCTTGCGCGCAAAGCGCGGTGTGCCTTTTTCAGGAGAGCAATATCGGCAGCGCAGGTTGCAGTGCTCGGTCAGCGATACCCGCAGATAGGAAATCCGGCGACCGAAACGGTCATGGAGATCCTTTGCCTGCGGGACGAGGACCCCGGCGTCTGCCATATCACGTGCGATCCCAGGTTCCAGAGCGGCCTCCCTCCTTGTGCACCAAGCGGATTCCGTCAATGACCATGCCGCGGTCCATGGCCTTACACATATCGTAAACGGTCAAGAGCGCAATGCCTACGGCCGTCAGGGCCTCCATCTCCACGCCGGTCACATAGCGCGTGCGGACACTGACCGAGCAGCGCAGGCAGGTGGCATCCACGAATGCCCAGCTGACATCAAGTCCCGAGATCGGGACCTGATGACAGAGCGGGATCAAGGCATCGGTGCGCTTGGCGGCCTGGATGGCGGCCAGCCGCGCGACACCGAGGACATCGCCCTTGCGAGTCGTGCCGGCGCGGATGGTGTCAGCGGTCGCCTCGGCCATGGTGATGTGCCCCTCGGCCGTGGCCACCCTGGAGGTGACGGCCTTCTCGGTCACATCCACCATGTGTGCCTGGCCATGTGCATCGAAGTGCGTAAGGCCGCCGTTTTCCCTCTCGTCCGCCATGACCCGGCTCTCGCGCTCGTGATCTTCGGGCACTATAACGGCCGGCGCCGATAAGCTCTAGCGTTTCTCGTAACTCGGGACGAGCGGCTTTCTGGCCACCGCCGGGCTCACCGCCCCGCCGCGCAAGGCCGGATGCATCTGCGGCAGGGAGCCAGGCATGCGGCCGTGGTAGAGATTCACCACATGCTGGGCCTCCACGAAGAACAGGTAGCGCTCGAGCCCGATCCCGATGAAGGCCAGCAGTGGGGCCAACAGCACGCCCAGACCAAGGGACATGTGGGCGGCGGCAAGCAGGATGGCCATGGGCGCAAGGAATCCCAGGGCATAGACCGCGATCTTGAAGTTCCGGGCGCGGGCCGGGCTTATGCAGTTGCTGAACTCATGGGTCAGAAACGTGCCGAAGGTGTGCCCCTGATCCAGGAGTTTCACCCGTCCCCCCGTAAAACCCGTGGCGGTCTGCAGGGTCGTGCCGCTCGGGGCGCCGATCCAGAAGTAATAGATCGCCTTCATGACCCCGGCCGCCACCAGCAGGGCGCAGGCGGCGCTTACTAGTATGAGATCCGGCCCACGGGCCAGCACCCGGCTGGTTGCGACGATGGTCATGCCGAGCGCAAGCCCGAGGGCGTAAAAATTCGCCGGGACGAGCGGTGTATGCCACTGCCGTATGGTCCGCAGGCAG
Organism: Pseudomonadota bacterium; assembly: GCA_021797365.1. Next base: position 9,194 of record JAJZZU010000067.1, read on the forward strand.
GCGTAGATCATGCCCTGGCAGAAGATCGTGATAAGCCCGACCAGAGCCGCGACGTTGCCGAGCACGAGCGCCCCGCCATCTTGGTCGGTGTTTGTGAAGAACACCCAGCCCAGATAGGCGATGGCCAGCGGATAGAACAGCACCGCGAACACGCCCTCGCGCGCAAGCCACGAGGTCCGCCAGCGGGTGAACGCCCGCCAGGCATTCTTCGGGTTCGCGAGGTGCGCAGTCGACGACACCATGCCCATGGTCACGAGCAGCAAGGCGAGCGCCACGAGGATGGCGGTACGCAACGGGCTCAAGCCTCCGTCGATAGTGAAGTCGTTCACGACCGCGACCATCGCCATGAGACCGAATCCGGCGCCCGAGAAGAGCGTTAAGAATATGACGGCAAGTGACGGGTTCATATTTTAAGCCCCCTGATGTATTTAACGTTCGATGACACGGTTGACCCACTCCTTGACCTTGCGCGCCAGCGATCCGCGCGGGAGGTCGGAGGTGGGGATCGCCGGCCGTGTCCGCGGTGGCAGATAATGGTTCGTCGGGTTGTAGTTGAGCTCGGGCATGAGCGCATAACCGCCGCGTTCGCGCACGGCGCGGCTCGTGCTGCTCTCCGGATCGTCGAGGTCACCGAACAGACGCGCATGGGCCGGACAGGCCAGCACGCATGCCGGCTGCCTGTCCTCGACCGGCAGTGTCTCGTCGTAGATGCGGTCTACGCACAAGGTGCACTTCTTCATGGTGCCCGACTCGCGATCGAGTTCGCGCGCGCCGTATGGGCAGGCCCAGGAGCAGTAGTTGCAGCCCATGCACTTGTCCTGATCGACAAGCACGATGCCGTCTTCGGGACGCTTGTAGGAGGCGCCCGTCGGGCATACGGTCACGCACTCGGCGTTTTCGCAGTGCATGCACGACATCGGGAAGTTGATGGTCTTGTTGTTCGGGTATTCGCCGATCTCGTAATGGCGAATACGGTTGAACCACACCCCG
>JAJZZU010000068.1 GCA_021797365.1 Pseudomonadota bacterium
GTGTTCAGGGTTATGCGGTGATCATCATCGGTCACCCCGGGCATCCCGAGGTGGAGGGGACCCGAGGCCGTATCCCGGGACCTGTGTATGTCGTCTCGGATGTCGACGATGTCGCGCGTCTGGCGGTCGCAGACGAGACCCGGCTTGCCTATGTGACCCAGACCACCTTGAGTGTGGACGACACCAAGGATGTGATCGCGGCCTTGCGCGCGCGCTTTACGTATATCCAGGGGCCGGATCTGAGCGGGATCTGTTACGCGACGCAGAACCGCCAGAACGCGGTACGCAAACTGGCCGGCAAGGTTGATGTGTTGCTCGTGGTCGGCGCGCGCAACAGCTCGAACTCGAATCGCCTGCGTGAAGTGGGCGAGCAGCCGGGGACGCGCGCCTATCTCGTGCAGGACGCGAGCGAGCTCGATCGGACTTGGTTTCAGGGGCCGTTGCGGGTCGGGATCACAGCCGGTGCCTCGACCCCCGAGATCCTGGTGCGGGGTGTATTGGAGAGGCTCGGGGATTTTGGCGTGGTGCAGGTCACGGAGATGCCGGCCGAGCCTGAGACGACGACGTTTCGCCTGCCAGTCGCTTTACTGAAGAAGGCCCGCAGCCCCCTTTAGGAACGGGTCCACGGAGTAGGAGAAGTGTTATGCAAGTGCCCATAAGACAACAGTGGAGCATCGGACGTTATATCCTGGGGCAGAAATTGCGGGGCAACAAGCACTATCCGCTGGTCCTGATGCTTGAGCCCTTGTTCCGCTGCAACCTGGAGTGTGCCGGTTGCGGCAAGATCGAGTACCCAGACGAGATACTGGACAGACGCCTGAGCGTCGATGAGTGTCTGCAGGCGGTCGATGAGTGCGGTGCGCCGGTGGTATCCATTCCCGGCGGCGAGCCACTCATTCATAAGGATATGCCGGCGATCGTCGCGGGCATCGTGGCGCGCAAGAAGTTTGTCTATTTATGCACGAACGCCCTGCTGTTGGCGCGGAAGATCGACGACTACACGCCGTCGCCGTATCTCACGTTCTCCATCCATCTGGACGGGCTGCGCGAACGGCATGACCGGTCGGTATGTCGCGAGGGGGTCTTCGACAAGGCCGTGGAGGCCATCAAACTCGCCCGCGACCGCGGTTTCCGCGTGACGGTCAACTGCACCTTGTTCCAGGACGAGGACCCGACCGAGGTCGCCGACTTCTTTGATTTTGTGGCGGGCCTGGGCGTGGAAGGTGTCACGGTATCGCCCGGCTACAGCTATGAGCGCGCCCCGCGCCAGGACGTGTTCCTGCGTCGCGCCCAGAGCAAGATGTTGTTCCGGAAGACGTTTGCGCTCGGCCGCCAACGGCGTGCCAAGTGGCGTTTCAATCAGTCGAGCCTTTTCCTCGACTTCCTGGCCGGCAACCAGACCTATCAATGCACGCCGTGGAGCAATCCGACGCGCAATGTGTTTGGTTGGCAGAAGCCGTGCTATCTCTTGAGCGACGAGGGTTATGCGGCGAGCTTTGCCGAGCTGATCGAGACCACCCCCTGGGAGCGCTATGGCGTCGGGCGCCATCCCAAATGCGACAATTGCATGGTCCATTGCGGCTATGAGGGTACGGCGGTCAATGACACCTTTGCGCACCCCCTGAAGGCCCTCAAGGTCTACCTGGCAGGGCCGCGGGTCGATGGCCCGATGGCCCCCGATCCGGAGCCGTCCTACCAGGATCCCGGCGTGGTGGTGACCGTGCAGCGGGCCTCGCCGAAGAGCGCCGGCTAACCGTCTACGCCGGGGATGGTCTGGACCGACCTTGCGGCGGTCGCCGCCGGCGCGTGGTGCGCGCTGCTTTTGGTGCCGTGGCAACCATGGCGAACCAGCGAGCGCCTCGAGGCGGATCCGACGTCGCCCGCGCGGGTGGCGCTGGGTGACGTCACCGTGCTCATGCCAGCGCGTAACGAGGCGCCGGTCATCGCGCGTTCGTTGGCGGGGCTTGCGAGTCAAGGCGCGGCTCTGAAGACAATCCTCATCGACGACGGGTCGACCGATGGCACTGCGGACATCGCGCGGCACGCGGGGCTTGCCGACCTTACCGTCATCCAGGCCCCGCCACTGACGCCGGGCTGGACCGGCAAGCTGTGGGCGCTGGAACACGGGCGCCAGATGGTCACTACCCCTTATGCGCTACTGCTCGATGCCGATATCGCGCTAAGCCCCGGTCTTGTCGCGACCCTGCTGGAGAAGGCCCGGGGCGAGCGTCTGGCGCTGGTGTCGCTGATGGCGGCCCCGGCCATGAGCGGTTTCTGGGATCGCTGGTGGATGCCGGTATTCATCTACTTCTTTAAGCTCCTCTACCCCTTTCGTCTGGCCAATCGGCCTACGGCAGGCACGGCCGCCGCCGCCGGCGGTTGCCTGCTCGTGACCCGCGAGGCCTTGGAGGGTATCGGGGGTTTTGGCGCCCTGCAGGGCGCTGTCATAGACGATTGCACACTCGCGGCGCTCGTGAAGAGACAGCGGGGGGGTGCGACCTGGATCGGACTTACGCATTCGGCGGTCATGTTGCGCGCCACCGACCTGCGGGGCTTCTGGCGCATGGTGGCACGCACCGCCTTCACCCAGTTGCGCTACTCATATACCCTGCTCGTGGCCTGTGCGGTGATCATGGCGATCGTGTTTGTGGCCCCGCTTGCCGCGATCGTCGCAGGCGACACGACGGCGTGCGCCTTGGGTCTCGCGGCCTGGGGGCTCATGGGTGTGAGCTACGTGCCGACCGCACGTTTTTATCGACAATCCCCGTGGACGGTGGCCGCCTTGCCGGCGGCCGGAGTCGCCTTCCTGCTTATGACCTTCACGTCGGCCCTGTGGTATGCTCGCGGCCTCCGGTCCCGATGGAAAGGTCGTGACTACCGGCGGGGATCGGCGTGACCGGCCGGGCGAGACCTGCCGAAACGGCAAAAGGAGAGGCTATGACACGGCAAGAGATAGGGTGGCGGATGGCTGGCGTGTGGGTGGCAGTAGCATGGCTTACGACTGTCAGTGCCCCTGCTTATGCCGCACAGACGGGGCCGGCAGTAGCCGTGGTCCGTCATTTCCAGAATACCCTAATCGCGGTCATGAAGGCGGGCAAGTCCCTGGGGTTCAAGGGCCGCTATGGACAACTCATGCCGGCCGTGCATAAGAGCCACGATGTGGCCTACATCGCCCAGCTGACCCTGGGGCCCTATTGGGGACGGCTTACGCCCGCCGAGCAGCAGGCCTTCGTGCGGGCTTTCACCAAGCTTACAGTGGCCACCTACGCCGCGCAGTTCCGGCGTTATTCCGGACAGGCCTTTCGCCGCGTGACCTCGCAGGAGGTGGCGCAGGGGGATGTCCTGGTCGAGACCGAGCTTACGACTCATGGGCGCAAGGATGCCACGATCGACTATCTCGTGGCGCCCACCGGGGGACACTGGGAGATCGTCAATATCGTCGCCAATGGCGTGAGCGATCTGGCCTTGAAGCGCGCGCAATACACGGCCATTATTCGTAAAAAAGGCTTTCCGGCGCTGCTTGCGACATTGCGCGACAAGGTGGCGCAACTGAGTCACGGCGCCGTCAAGGGTTAGGCAGGGGCGGGGTGAGTGCGGCGTGGTTTCATGGCGGCTGATGCCCGATGTCGGATGAGACGGGCGGTCGCGCGGGTCCTTGCTCTGGCTTGTCTCTTGCTGCTTGCAGGGTGCGCGACGACCGGCGGGCCCGACCCGCTCGAGCCCATGAATCGCCGCTTCTACGCCTTCAATAGCGCGACCGACCGGTTGATCATGAGCCCGGTGGCGCGCGCCTACAAGACTGTGACTCCTAAGCCGCTACGTGCCTCGCTCACCAACTTTTTCCACAACGTGGCCTATCCGGATGTCATCGTGAACGACTTCTTGCAGGGGCGGCTTGGGCAGGGTGTCGACGATATCGGCCGCTTTGTCGTCAACAGCACCATCGGGCTCTTCGGTCTCTTCGATGTCGCGACCCCGCTCGGGCTCAAGGCCCATGTCGAGGATGCGGGGCTGACCCTCGGGCGTTGGGGTGTGGGTCGGGGTCCCTACCTCGTGCTACCGTTCGTGGGCCCCGACACCTTGCGCAATACCCCGAGCCTGGTGATGGGGATATTCACCAACGTCTTGTATTACGTCGGCGTGCCGGCGCTCACCGTACCCCTCACAGTCGTCGATGTCATAAACGCGCGCGCCAACGCCAGTGCCTCGCTGCGCTATGTGCGTGAAAATGCCGTCGACAAATACGTCTTTACGCGCGATGCCTACCTCCAGCACCGGGACTACCTGCAAGACGACGGGCACTTGCCGCTGAAGGCGGTCGAGCAGATGATGCTGCCGCCGACGCCCGCTCCGGCACCGGCCGACCCTCCGCCGCTTGCCGATCCACCGCCCCGGTCACGGGTGGTGATGACGGTCCCCGGGCGGCCGGATGTCGCTATCCGCCCGGCGGTACCGGCCGGATAGCGGTCGAGGAGGAGTGATGAGGGCATTGGTGACGGGCGCATCGGGTTTTGTCGGTTCGGCGGTGGCGCGCGCCTTATTGGCCGCAGGGCATGAGGTGCGCGTTGTCGTGCGCAAGACCAGCACCCTTGCCAATATCGCCGACCTATCGGTCGAGCGTGTCGAGGGCGACCTGCTCGAGCCGACCTCGCTACGCGGCATTATGGCCGGCTGCGATGCCTTGTTTCATGTGGCGGCCGACTATCGGTTGTGGGTCCCGGACCGGGAGGCCATGTTTCGGGCCAACGTCGAAGGGACGCGCGCACTCATGGAGGAGGCGTTGACGGCGGGGGTGAGGCGTGTCGTCTACACCAGCAGCGTGGCCACCCTGGGGTCGGTACCGGGGGGTGTCGCCGACGAACAGACGCCGGTCTGCTATAGCGACATGATTGGCCCTTACAAACAATCGAAGTTTCGGGCCGAGGAGGAGGTGCACCGCCTGATCCGTCTCGGTTTGCCGGCGGTGATCGTAAACCCCTCGACGCCCGTGGGTCCACGCGATATCAAGCCCACGCCGACCGGGCGTCTCGTGCGCGACGCTGCGCGCGGACGCATCCCGGCGTACGTCGATACCGGCCTCAATATCGTGCATGTCGACGATGTGGCGCTGGGGCACCTGCTCGCCTACGCCCACGGTCGCATCGGAGAGCGCTACATCCTCGGGGGGGACAACCTGACGCTCGCGGCGATCTTAACGCTCATCGCCGATATCGCCGGCCGCCGGCCGCCATCGTTGCGCCTGTCACGGCATTGGCTGTGGCCGGTGGCGCTGGCCTCGCAGGCCTACGCGCGCGTGCGCAAGTCGGCAACGCCGCTCGTCACTTGGGATGAACTGCGCATGGCGTCCAAGTACATGTTCTTCGATTCCGCCAAGGCGCGAGCGGAGCTCGGCTACCGCCCGCGTCCCGCCGAGGCGGCGCTGGCCGACGCCGTGGCGTGGTTTCTCGCGGCCGGACGCGCGGCCGGCCCGTCCGCGGACGCAGTGTGATGGCCGGCTGGATCGCGATCGCGGCGCCGGTCGCCGCAGTCCTCGGGCTTGCGGTCTTGATGGCGCAGGTGTGGGCCTTGGGGACATGGCCGGCACGCGAGCCTGCGCCCGCGTGCCTGCCGCCGATCTCGGTCTTGAAGCCCTTGTATCGCGAGGGTGCAGGCCTCTATGAGTGTCTGCGATCGTTCTGCTGCCAGGACTACCCGGCCTATGAGATCGTGTTCGGGGTGCATGATGCTAAGGATCCGGCGATCGCGGTCGTGCACCGCCTGCAGGCGGAGTTTCCGGAGCGCGCCTTAACGCTTGTCATCGACCCCACGCGGCGTGGTGGCAATGCCAAGATCGATAACCTGATGAATCTGATGGTGGGGGTGCATCACGACATCCTGGTGCTCGCGGATGCCGATATCCGCGTGGGCCCGGACTACCTGCGCCGCCTCGCCGGTCCGGTCCAGGACGCGCGCGTCGGTATCGTGACTTGCCTGTACCGGGGGTTGCCAGCACCTGGGCGGTGGTCACGTCTTGGCGCGCTTTTCATTCAGGATTGGTTCGTACCCCAGGTGTTGTTGGCCCATGCCTTGGGATCTGCGGATTTCGCATTCGGGGCTACGATCGCGCTGCGCCGGCCGGTGTTGGCGGCGTGCGGTGGATTCGAGGCCTTGGGTTCACAGCTTGCCGATGACTATGCGCTCGGGGCCCGTACTCGGGCGCTCGGCTGGCGCACGGTATTGTCGTCCTATTGCGTCGACACAGTGGTCTGCGAACCGCGCCTGCGTGATCTCGCTGCCCACCAGCTGCGTTGGTTGCGCACCATCCGCCTCATCAACCCGTGGGGCTATGCCTTTTCGGGTATCACCTTCGGTCTGCCGTTGGCGATGATCGCGGCCGTGATCACCGGGCAGGCCTGGGTATGGGGTCTTGCGTTTCTGGCCTTGATCGTACGCCTCGTGCTACATTCACGCGCTTGCAGGCGCCTGCAAGCGCCCCGGCGCTTCGGGCTCGTTCCCCTGGCGGATGTCTTGCTTTGCGGGCTGTGGGCCCTCGGGCTCGTGGGGCGCAAGGTCAGGTGGCGTGGCACGATCCTGGCTGTGGGTCACGATGGGGGCATTAAAGCGAATCGGGAGTAAGTGCAATGATGAAGACTCTTTTTCTGCATCCGCCGTCTTATGAGGGATTCGACGGCGGGGCCGGATCGCGGTACCAGGCCAAGCGCGAGGTGCGTTCCTTTTGGTACCCCACCTGGCTCGCGCAGCCCGCGGCCCTGGTGCCGGGCAGCAAATTGATCGACGCCCCGGCGGCCGGGTTCAGCCTCGAGGAGGTCTTGCCTATGGCGCAGGGTTACGAACTCGCGATCCTGCATACGAGTTCGCCGTCGTTTGCCTACGACGTCCAGGTCGCCGAGGCCTTGAAGAAGACCTACCCGGACATGAAGATCGGTCTGGTTGGCGCCAAGGTGGCGGTGGCCCCCGAGGAATCCCTCACGGCCTCGCCGGCTATCGACTTCGTGGCGCGCGAGGACTTCGATTTCACGGTGAAGGAGGTCGCCGAGGGCCGTCCCTATGCGGAGATCGACGGGCTCACTTTCCGTGACGAGAAGGGGGCGGTGGTGCACACCCCGCATCGGCCGCCGATCGAGGATATGGATCAGCTGCCGTTTGTCACCGAGGTCTATAAGCGCGATCTGCGCGTCGAGGATTATTTCATCGGTTACCTGAAGCATCCCTATGTCTCTTTCTATACCGGGCGGGGATGCAAGTCGCGCTGCACTTTCTGTCTGTGGCCGCAGACTGTGGGTGGCCACCGCTATCTCGTGCGCAGCGCCGAGCACGTTGTAGAAGAGGTCAAGCTCATCCAACGGTATTTCCCGCAGGTCGCCGAGGTGTTCTTCGACGACGATACGTTTACCGACAATGCCCCGCGCGCCGAAGAGATCGCGCGTCGTCTCGGCAAGCTCGGCGTGACCTGGTCTTGCAACGCCAAGGCCAATGTGCGCTATGAGACCTTGAAGGTCATGCGCGACAATGGCCTGCGCCTGCTGCTTGTCGGTTACGAGTCGGGCAATCAAAAGATCCTGAACAACGTGAAGAAGGGCGTGCGCCTCGATATCGCCCGGCAGTTTGCCAAGGATTGCCACAAGCTCGGCATCACCGTGCACGGCACTTTCATTCTCGGGCTCCCGGGAGAGACCCGTGAGACCATCGAGGAGACCATACGCTTCGCCAAGGACATCAACCCTCATACCATCCAGGTGTCGCTGGCAGCCCCTTATCCCGGGACCTTCCTGTACAAACAGGCCATAGAGAACGGCTGGCTCCAGGAGGAAAACAGCAAGCACCTCGTCAATGACCGTGGCGTACAGATGAGTGCGTTAAGCTATCCACACCTGAACCACACGGAGATCTACGATTCCGTGGAGTCCTTCTACAAGCAGTTCTATTTCCGGTCGGGAAAGGTCGCCGAGATGTTGGGGGAGATGGTCAAGAGCCCCCAGATGATGGGCCGGCGTCTGCGCGAAGGGGTCGAGTTCCTGCGGTTTTTCAGGCAGCGCTAGGTGTCGCGGGCGTCTCGCCGGCTGATCGTCACCGCCGACGATTTCGGGCTGTCGTCTGCGGTCAATGAGGCGGTCGAGCGCGCCGCGCGTCAGGGGATCTTGACGTGCGCGAGCCTCATGGTTGGCGAGGATGCGGCAGACGATGCCGTGGCGCGCGCGCGTCGTCTGCCGGCGTTGCGTGTGGGCCTGCATGTGGTGGTGGCGGACGGTCGTCCGGTGCTGCCCCCGGAACGCATCCCCGCCCTGTGCGATCGTCACGGCCGCCTGGATGGCCGCCTGGTGCGTGCCGGGGTCCGGTTTTTCTTTCGGCCGTCGGTGGCGCGCCAATTGGAAGACGAGATTGCAGCGCAGTTTGCGGCGTTCGCGCGCACCGGCCTGCCCTTGGATCACGTCAATGCCCACAAGCATATGCATCTCCACCCGACGGTCCTCGGGCTGATCCTGAAGATCGGCCGGCAGTATGGGATGCGTGCGGTGCGGCTCCCTTACGAACCTCCGGCGGTGGTGCGCTCCGCGGGTGGGGCATGGCGCTACGGCAAGACGATGGGCGTGGTCGGGCTATGGATAGGGCTCATGCGTTGGCGGCTCGACCGCGCGGGTCTTGCGCATAATGACCGGGTCCTCGGGCTCTTGCAGTCTGGGGGCCTGGACGAGGCGGCGGTTCTTGCGCTCCTGCGGCGGCTCCCGCCCGGGGTGACTGAACTCTACTGTCATCCGGCGATCAGCGATGAGGCCGCGGCGCGCGCCCTGGGATATCGGCAGGCCGATGAATTCGCCGCCCTGATGAGTACCGAGGTGGCGCGCGCCCTGCGGGAAGGTGGCGTTATGCCAGTCGCCTTCGGTGATCTCGCTTAAGGGAAGAGAGGCGTCATGCGCGACAAGCGCCAGTCAGGCAGCATTGATCGGCTCGATCGATGGTATTACGGGGCCCTCATCGGCTTGGCCGATTTCTCGCGGCGCCGGGCCTGGTGGGTGCTGATCTTTGCCGTTGTGCTGAGTATGGGCTCGCTCGCCTACACGCTCACGCATTTTGCCATCAGTACGGACATGAGCAAGATGCTGTCCCAGGACCTGCCGTTCGAGCGCGCCCAGCAGCGTTTCAATAAGGCCTTCCCGGGGCTTAGTAAGACCTTGCTCATCGTAGTCCATAGTGACTCGCAGACGCTCTCGCGGCAGGGCGCCGAGCGCCTGACGCACTGGCTTAGGCGTCACGGCCAGGGCATTACGCAGGTCAGCCAGCCCGACGGTGGCCGGTTCTTTGCGCGCGAGGGGTTGTTGTATCTGTCCCAAAAGGCGCTCTGGCGCCTGTCCGACCGCCTGTCGCAGGCGCAACCGTTCATGGCGACGCTCGCCGCGCACCCGACCCTGCCACGCTTTACGGCGCTCCTGGACGCCGCTTTGGCCCGCGCGCGCGCCCCGGGCGGGTCGCTGCCCGGTCTTGTGACGGTGCTCGACGGATGGCGCAAGACCCTGCAGGGTCAGGAGCAGGGTCGCTATGTGGTGATGCCTTGGGGGAGCCTTATGGGGGTCGCGGCCCCCGGTGGGGGTACGGCCGGCGACAGTTTCGTGGTGGCAAAGCCCCGTTACGACTACAAGGGGGGCGCGCCGGTCCGTACCGCCTTGCAGAGTATACGGGCCGGGGCCCGGGCCCTCGGGCTCGATGCCGCGCATGGCGTCAGTGTGCGCATTACCGGATCGGCGGCGCTCGACAATGAGCAGGTCAAGACCGTGTCGCAGAGCGCGGGTGTGGCGACTGGCCTGTCACTCACCCTGGTGCTGGTCATGCTGGTACTGGGTTTGCGCCGCCCGCGCTATGTCATCATCATCCTCGTGACCCTGTTCATGGGGTTGACCTGGACCGCGGCGTTCGCGCTCCTCGCCACCGGACCCATGAACTTGATCTCGGTGGCCTTCGCGGTACTGTTCGTGGGTCTCGGCGTCGATTTCGGGATCCAGTTTTGCATCCGTTATCAGGAGGAGGGCGCCCATGGCGACAACGGTCAGGCGATCTCCGCGACCGCGCG
>JAJZZU010000069.1 GCA_021797365.1 Pseudomonadota bacterium
AAGGGAGCGCATTTGGTGGGCGTTGAGTTGCATCTTCGGGGTCCCGGTGAGGCCCAGCCGGTCGCGGTCGGGATGGATGAGCAAGGCGGTGGCGCGGCGGTGCAGCGGGCGCACGAACACCCACTTCGGCGCCTCGGCCTCGTCGCTGTAGCCTGTGCGCGTTCGCCGATAGCCGCGCGTCTTACCCAGTGCCAGCCAGTTGGCGGCTCGGTAGACGCCGCCATGAAAGCGGCGGGGATCGACGAAGGTTTCCAGCAGCAGCAACGAATGGCCGAAATGCCGTTGCCAGTCGGCGGCGACCCGCCGTTCAAGCAGGCCGAGCACACGCGAACCGACATTCGGGAAGCGGCCTTGCGGAAGGATCAGGAAGCGGCTGTTGTTGGCGATGAGCTTCAGGCGGTCATACTGGCTGCGGAAATCCCAGCCGATCCAGCGATCGCGCACGCCGCACTTGAGTGCAGCCGCCGATAGCGTGAGCTGCGCCAGCCATTGCCCGCGCCACGTGGCGACATACCAAAGGGTCTCGCCGAGCTTCGGGAGATCGCCAAGGTAATGATGACGGGCCATCTGCTCCTGATAACGCGGCCCTTCGCCACGCGTGACGGGCCGGACCACCAGTTCTGAAAGGGCCTGGCCGTCGAAAATCGGGGGTGCTTCCATACGCCCATGATGCCGCAGCGCTGCAGGCTTGTCCAGTGACCGAGGTTAAGTTGTTCTATAGGGACGGGAATCTTCTGAGGACAAATTCGCCCTGCCCGTGTTGACCCCACCCGCGCAATCGCCGTCCGGACGGTCTATAATTTCGTTACTGTCACGGAATAGGAGCGCGTCCATGCCTCGCCCACCCCTCTACAAAAGCGGCCCCATGACCCCTGCCGAGCGCCAACGCGAGAAGCGCGCCCGGGACAGGGAGACGATTTGGGGTCCGGACGGCGACGAGAAGGAACTATCCGACAGCGGCCTTATCGAGCAGCTACGCATCGCGTTTGCTAAGGACCGCCAGGCCATCCGGGCCGGCCGGCGCAACCGCTCCACGGGCGCTATTACGCGAGCGCTGTTGAAGGAGGTGGGGCGGCGGGTATAGCGTTACTGTCACGCTACCCCAGCAACTCCGCCAAATCTTCCGCCCGCAGGTGCGTGTACCGCTTGAGCATCTGCATGGTCTTGTGGCCGGTGATGGCCGCGACCTCCATAGCCCCAAAACCCTTCTCCGACAGCCGGGAAGCCGCCTCGTGGCGCAAGTCATGGAAGGTCAGTCCGGTGATGCCGGCGGCCTTGCAGACCCGCTCGAAGGCCTGCGAGATGGAGTCCGGGCGCATGCTCCACACGTGGCCGTCTATACGCCGGGGGAGCGCGTCGAGGATGGCGACGGCCGTCGTGGACAGCGGTATCCGCCGGGGCGTGCCCGTCTTGGTCTCCGGGATCAGCAACACCCGCGCCTGGCGGCATTGCGGGCCGGACGGCCCGTCCAGGTGATCCCATCGCATGGCCGCGATCTCCCCGCGGCGCATGGCGGTCTCTATGGCCCAGGTGATGAGGGGGCCAATCTCCCCGCCATAGGTGGCGGCGGCGGACATAAGCCGGGCGTATTCGTCGCCCTGCAGGCGGCGGTCGCGGGCATTGTTCAGCTTGGGTATAGAGACGTTTGGAACGGGGTTTACGAGTCCGCCCATACCCCACTCGCGGATAGCGATCTTATAAAGGTGTGACAGGATGGCGAGGCGGCGCTTGATCGTAATCGGGCTATACCCATCAGCTAGGAGGGAGTCCCTATATTGGGCGAGGTCCTTGCTTTGCAGTGATCCGAGTGTCAGACGCCCCAAAGGACCAACCGCCAAAATCGCGATGACGGAGGCTTCCTGGACGGCCCCACGCTTTTTGCTGGACACCTCGCGCCCGTACCGGCTCAATGCCTCGGCGATGGTCGTCCTGGTCGCCTCGGCGCGCGAAACAAACACCTCACGGTCGATTTCGGATTCAATCTGGCGCGCCCACGCCTCGGCCTTGGCCTTGGTATCGAAAGTTCTATACTGGGGCTCATGTCCCCGCCGGATGATTTGCGCCTGCCAAGCGCTCCGGCCTCCCGGCCCAGGCCGTTTGCGGAATGTTGCCATAACCCCCCATTTGCCATACGCGTTATGGCAGGATTATGGCATATTCCCCTTTGACTCCGGTATACTGCGCCGTAAGTCCTTGATTTTATGGTGGAGCGGAGGAGGATCGAACTCCCGACCTTCGCATTGCGAACGCGACGCTCTCCCAGCTGAGCTACCGCCCCAGTGGGCGGCATTGTAAAGGACTCCGGGCCAGGAGGGAAGTTGCCGATGACAGGGTTTCGGCGTGATCGAGGTCGGACCCGACGATCCGCATCCCGCAATGATGGGCCAAGCGCCTAAATCCGCCCCGCACGCACCACCCAGACCCATCCGCTGTACCCCTTTGGCCCATGGGCCCGCAGCCGCCGTCTGGCGGGCTTGTCTATACTCACAATCAGGGCATACGTCGGCCTCGCCGGCCCCCCAGAATCGCCGGAGCGGCAACCGGGGTTCTGACGGCAACACCGGGAACGACGATAACGATAAAGGGGGTGGCCTATGCGGAAGGGCAATAATGCCGACCTGCATGGCAAACTCGCGTTCTTACTGGCCTTCAGCACGGATGCCGTATTCGTCCTTGACGAGCGAGGCATCATCCAGACGACCAATCACGAGGCCTGCCGGATTCTGGCCTGCGAGGCGTCGGCGCTTGCCGGGGCGAGCCTGCGTGCCTGGCGTACCGATGCCCCCATCCGCCCGCACCCCGATAGCACGCGCCCCGACAGCCTGTGCTACAGCGCCTTCTTCCGCCGCCACGACGGCGAGACTTTTCTGGCGGATGTGAGCATCGCCGGCGTAGTCGAGGGGGGTGAGCGGACGTATGTCGCAATCCTGCGCGATATGAGCTGGCTCGCCGAGGCGGCCTACAAACAGAACCTCGCCGCCGCGGTCTTTGATAACAGCATACAGGCCATCATGGTCACGAACGCCGCCAACCGTATCGTCGCGGTGAACGCCGCCTTCGAGCGCCTCACGGGCTACAATGCCCCGGAGGTGATAGGCCGGTCTCCGAACCTCCTGCAATCAGGGCGCCACGATAAGGCCTTTTACGCCGACCTCTGGCGCGCTGTACTTGCGACTGGCCACTGGCAAGGCGAGATCTGGGACCGACGCAAGAACGGCGAAATCTTCCCGGAATGGCTCACCATAAGCGTCGTACGCGACGACTCCGGGGCCATAACGCATCATGTCGCCATATGCCACGACATAACGGAGCGCAAGGAGTCGGAGGAACGCCTGCGTCATGTGACCGATTTCTACTCGGCACTCTGTCAAGTCGACCACCTGGTCGCCTGCCGCACCAATCCCCAAGCCCTTTTCGAGGGCATCTGTCGCACCACCGTGGAATATGGGCACCTGCGATGCGCATACATCACTGTAGTCGAGCCCCCCAATGTCCCGCGGATCGTCGCCGCGTTCTCGGAAGCCAAAGACGGCGCGGCCCTGCCACCCGAAGAGGCGGTGCGGACGCTCTCGCAAGACGCCATCCTGGCCGGCGAACCCGTCGTGCAGCAAGGAGGAGACAACATGGAGGCAGGATGTGTCCGCTTGCCGGATGCGTCGGTAAACCTGTCGGCGGGCGCGTTCCCTTTCAAGCGGGGCGACCAGGTGTACGGCGCGCTCTGCGTCTTTTCGGACGAGGCCTCTTTTTTCGACAATGACCTTTTGCATCTCTTGCGGCGCATTGCCGAAGACATCTCGTTTGCGCTCGACAGCTTCGATCAGGAAACGCTCCGGCAGGCCGCCGAATCTCGCGCCAATTACCTCGCCCAGCACGATACGCTGACCGGCCTCTATCGGCGCAACATGATCGAAGAGGCGATGGCGCGGCATCACGCGCAAGGGGCGCAAACAGACAGCGTCTACAGCCTGGGGCTGATCGATCTCGACCATTTCAAGGTCATAAACGACACCTACGGCCACGCCGTCGGTGACGAGGTCCTGGTCCATGCCGCCAAGATCCTGCGCGCCGCCATGCGCCTTGGAGATCTCGTGGGGCGCTGGGGCGGCGAGGAATTCCTGTGCCTGCTCCCCGACACCGGGCCGGACTCGGCGCTTTATGGCATGGAACGGATCCGCGAACGGCTTGCACATACCGCGATTTCCGTGGGCGGCCACGAACTTCATGTCACCGCCAGCATCGGTGTAGCGACCTTCCCGTTCGATGGCAAAACCATAGCGGAGCTCATGACCATGGTCGATGCCGCTCTCTATCAGTCCAAGCAGGAGGGTGGCGACCGGGTCCGCCGGGCCGGCGCAAGTCCCAGCATCTTTTGTATTGGCGGACAGATCGAAGAGGCCTTGGGCCATGGCCGGGTCGTGGCCGCGGCCCAGCCCATCGTGTCCCTGAAAGACGGTGTGGTGGTCGCCGACGAATCCCTGGCGCGTTTGGTCTTGCCTGGAGGCGTGGTCCTGGACGCCGCGCAGTTCATCGAGGCCGCCGCGCACCTGGGCCAGCTGCAACGCATCGATCAGGTGATCATAGCCCAGGTCATGCGCCGCTGCGTGGAGCGCGTCAAGGCCCACGATGCGCCCATACTGCATTTCGTGAATGCCTCGGCGGGCCTGCTTGCGCAGGCCCAGACACTCGCCGCCCTTCTGCAGGACGCCCGCAATCAAGGTCGCGATACCGGGCTCACCCGGGACTGCGGGACGCCGTTTGTCATCGAGATCACGGAGCGGGCCATGCTCCGCGACCGTAAGGCCGTAAAGCGCCATCTGGAACCGCTACTGGAGTACGGCTTTCGCGTGGCGCTCGACGACTTTGGGAGCGGTTACTCGTCGTTCCTGTACCTGGCCGACTTCCCCGTATCCTTCCTGAAGATCGAAAAGGAACTCGTGGTACGCGTCACCTCCGACAGGCGCGTGGCGGCCATTATCCACGACATCGCAAGACTCGGTCACGACCTGGGCATTACGACCATAGCCGAGGGCATAGAGGGCGCAGATACCGCCGATGCCCTGCTCGCGCTCGATATCGATTGGGGCCAGGGATTCCACTTCGGACGACCTGTGCTTGCATGACCACCAGCAACCCGCTTGCCTAAGGCGTTTTACTGTCGCGTACCCGCCGCCATACCGTGTTTTTCCCGACCTGCAGGATCTCGGCGGCCTTGGCCTGGTTGCCTTGCGTGCGCTCCAGGACGTACGTCAGGTACTGGCGCTCCAGCTCCTCCAGGCTCACGAGATCCTTCATCTGGGAAAAGAGCGGGGGGCCGGAGTCGCCGGCGCCCTGATCCAGGCGGATGTCGTCTGCATCCAACACCTCGGTATCGCCGGCCAATGTCAGGCTGCGCTCGATCACGTTTCGGAGCTCGCGCACATTGCCGGGCCATTGCACCTGACCCAGCTTGCGCAAGGCGTCCGACGTGATGTGCGGAACCGGGCGGCCGGCCTTGGCACAATAGCGCTCCACGAAATAGGCGGTCAGCTCCGGGATGTCGTCGCGGCGGTTGCGCAGGGGCGGGACGGTGAGCGGCAGGACATTCAACCGAAAATAGAGATCATCGCGAAACACGCCCTCGCGCACGAGCGTGGCGAGGTCCCGGTGGGTAGCGGCTATGATGCGCACGTCGACCTTACGTCCGACATTGGCCCCCACCGGCCGGATCTCCTGCTCCTGCAGGACACGCAGGAGCCGGACCTGCAGCCCCGGCGAGATGTCACCGATCTCGTCTAGGAAAAGGCTGCCCTTGTGCGCCTCCTCGAAGAGCCCGCGACGAGAGCGGTCGGCCCCGGTAAAGGCCCCCTGCACATGCCCGAAGAGTTCGCTCTCCAAAAGCTGTTCGGACATGGCCGCGCAATTGACGGCGATGAACGAGCGCCCCTGGCGATTGCTGCGGTCATGGATGGCGCGCGCCACCAGTTCCTTACCCGTCCCGCTCTCGCCCTGGACGAGCACCGGAAGGTCCGACAAGGCGACTCGATCGAGGGAGGCGAAGATCCCGGACAGACCAGTCTCCTCGCCGATCACAGCCGCCTTCTTGTCGGCGCGCAGGCGCGAACGCAAGGTCTGGACCTCGCGCTTCAATTGCCGCCGCTCCAGGATCGAGCTGATCCGCAGCAACAGCTCCTGGGTCTCCACCGGCTTCATCAGATAGTCGTCGACCCCCACGCGCATGGCCTCGACCGCCGACGGCACGCTGGCATAGGCGGTGACGATCAATACCCCGATGTTACTTTGCAGGGCCCGCACCCCCTGCGCCACCTTGAGACCATCGTCGTCATGGACGAGCTTCAAGTCGGTGATCACCATGTCAAAACTCTGGGCCGCGGCCTGCGCCAGGGCCGTCTCCACCGAGCCCGCGCACACCACCGCATAGCCCGCGCGCTCGAGCGTGCGCGCCAGGATCTTCAGGAGCGCCTGCTCGTCATCCACCAAGAGTATGTCGGTCACGGCCCCTCCCGCATGATGGCGAATATGACTACCGCGCCGGGAGATAGATTAGTGATGGTGACCCAGCCGCCATGGGCATTGGCGATGCGACGCACGAGCGAGAGACCGAGCCCCGTACCCTCGGCCTTGGTGGTATAAAACGGCGTGAACAGGCGCTCCGCGCTGCCCTGAACACCAGACCCCGTGTCCGTCACCTTGATATACACCCAATCCTCTTCGGCCGTGGTCGCTATCGTAATGGTACCAGGACTCTTCATGGCATCCGCACTATTCAAGAGCAGATTCCACACTACCTGCCGGATCTGGTCGGCATCGAACGACACAGGCCCCAGCGGCTCGGCCATCTCCAGGCGAAACACATGGCGATGCTCCCGGTTCAGCGTCAAATCATACATCTCCACGACCTGCGCCACGACCGCGTTCAGATCCCCCTCCTCCCGCAGGGTCTCGGCGGGGCGCGTCCACTTCAGAAAATTCTGCAGTACGGCATTCAAGCGGCGCGACTCGTCGCGGACGATCGCCACGAATTCGTGCCGCTCGCTGTCCGAGATCCCCTTGTCGTCCACCAGAAGCTCGACACCGCTTACAATGCTTGCCAGGGGATTGCGGATCTCGTGGACGATCGCCGCCGCGGTCTCGGTCAGGCACGCCAGACGCTCCGATTCGGCCTGCTTGTGACGCTCGATGTCGGCCTGGCGGCGGGCGCGCGCGAGCCGTGCAAGCATGGCGTTGAAGGCCTCGCTCAAGACCCCCACCTCGTTATGGCGCCGCACCCGCACCTGGCGCTCCTCGTCATCATTGCCACCCAGCCGCTGGACATCGCGCATGAGACCCTCGAGATCGGAGGTCAGGTGACGCGATAACAGCCAGCCCGCCCCGCCCCCTATGATCAAGGCCACGAGCGTCAACAACAGGCCGGTGTCGCGCGCCGCGGCCATCTGTCGTAAGACGCTCGCGCGCGACAGGCTCAAGGTGACGAGACCCACCGAATAGCGCCCCACGCGGATGGTATGGCGGACCGTGAGCCATCGACGCCGGAGGTGCGCCGGCCCGCGCCGTTCCAGAACGACTCTCTGCGCATTGGTGATGCGTACGCGTCGCACCCCGGACTTGTGGAGCGCGTAGCGTACGATCTCCTGGAGCGTCCCCAGGTTCTCGGTCAGCACCGCGTTGCGCGAGGCGATCGCTACCATGCGCGCGAGGCTCTCGGCGTTCTTGTGGAGGACGCGATCCATGGTCCGCTCCTGCCCCTGGACCACGATGATCACGAGCGTCAACATCAAGATGAGGTGCACGAACGTGATCGAGGCGACGACCTTGAAACGAAAGGTCTGGTAATAGCGTAAGGGCTTCATGGCTTGGGGGGCGCCGCGCACGGATTCAAGACGCGCGGAATATGCGCGTATTCGCGGGGGCTGGCGATGGCAAACCCCGCCGGTATGCGCATACGCCGCAGGATGGCGCGCCCGGCGGCACTGTGCGTAAGTCCGGTGAGCGCCTTCTGCAAGGCCTTGACCGTCGCCGGCGCCATATCGTCACGGACCGCAATCGGCATCTCCGGCCCCGGGGGCGTGTGTGCCACGATGCGCACCTGGGCGCGTATCGCCGGGGGCTCCTGATCGAGCGACCACGGCCATGTCCCGCCGAGGTCCACGAGACCGCGCGCTACCGCCAGGATGACCGAATCCTGGCTGCGCAGATAAACGGGCCGCATCTCGGTGTCCACGATCACCCCATGCGCGCGCAGATACTCCTTCACCATCAAGGTGGCGGCGAAGGCATCCGGATCGGGAAAGGCGATCGTGCGGCCCGCCAGGGATCGTGGCGTCAAGGGCCCGATATGGCGTCCCCGGCGAGTGATCAGCAAACCAATGAAGGGCACGCCCTTGATGCGCGCCACCGCGCGATAACCATGCAGCTGCCGGTACAGATAGGGATTCAGGAACAACATGTCATAGCGCCCCCTCTTGGCCCGCGCCATGAATCTCTGAAAATCGGGGGCGGTGGCAAACACGATTGGACGGTGCAGGGCCTTTGCCAGCCGCGTGCACAAGGGGATGAAGAGCCGTGCCAGGGCTACCGGACTTTGCAGCGGCAGAACCCCGAAGCGTAGTGGTTGTGTACCCGCAAAAGCCCCGACAGGCCCCAGCAGGAGACCCAATACGACACACCATGCCAGAAGCGGGCGACCCATACTCGCCACCTTACGTCCAACCCGGCGGACCGTGCCCGATACAACCACTCAGTTGCGCCACTCACCCAACCCCACACCGCCTGCCAATGATCACAGCTCGTTAAACGCAAAAAAGAGGGGAGGATTGCTCCTCCCCCGCCCAACAACTTAGGAGGACTTTCTACAACCCGTTTAATGTATGAGCCGCACGCCGAACGGCAGGCTCACCATCACGCTGACCGCGTTGTCGTTCGCCAGTTTCGGCTCATTGTTGTAATGCGTACGATCATATTCCAGGTAATAGCGCACACCATTGCGGGCGAGATAGATCCCGACCAGGCTCTTTTCGTTGAGGCTCGTCGTCACATTGGGCCCATAATATCCGGGCGCCAAAACGGGCCCCACGGGCGACGCCGACTGGCTATAACTCCCCACCGGCAGCACGTTTTCCTCGGCCAGGGTGCTGTAACGAAACACGGCCATGAAATGCTTCACCGGGCGATAGCCGGCCGCCGCGAACCAGCCGCGCGCCGTCCCGGTGGTGCTACCAGGCTGGGTATCGCTGGCGTGCTGATATTCATACCACGCCCACAGGGGGTCCTTGGCGAAATTCCCCCAGCGGGCGTCGATCGAGTACTTGTCCTGCGTATAACTCCCTGATGGCACGCCGCCGCCCGTTATTACCTGCCGCCCGTCCTCGATACTTCCCGCCAGACCAAACGGTCCGAAGTCGACGCCCCCGTGCGCCAGGAACTGATCCGGATGATCGTTGCTGTTGCCGGTCTGCGAAAGACCCGTGCCATTGTAATAGCCCAAGGCATAATCCACGGCCAATGGGCCATGCATGACCTGATTGAAGGCCATGACACCCATCTCGCGCACGCCATTGAACAGGCTGTCCGGGCCCGGGGGGCCTATGAACTCGTTGTAATTGATGGCGAGCGTCGCGGGCGAGTAGTTGATCCAGGGCAGGATGCCGGCCGCCGCCAGACCCTCCTCGGCGAACGGGATCAGCATCTGCCCGACCTCCAGATGCACGCCGGGCACATAGTTCAAGGTCACGTTGGCATCGAGTACGCGGGCCCGCGCCCCCGTTCCCGCGTTGGGGGACGGGCTGTTGGGATTCGCGGCGTTATTGGCAAACTCCGCCAGGAAGAAGTAATCGATGTTCGGCCCTATGGACCCCCGGATGCCGGGGCGCACCCGGTAAAATTTGAACTGGGAGTAGCCATTGACCGTTCCATTGGGATTACTGGTCTGCGCATAGGCATAGCCCGGTTGAATCACCCCAAACAGCAAGGCGCT
>JAJZZU010000070.1 GCA_021797365.1 Pseudomonadota bacterium
TCGTCAAGACCTCGCAGGCCACCGCCCGCCCCTGCCCATCAGCCCGCGGTAGCAGGCGCTGACTTACCACGGCCCGCAGATTCTGGGCGACCTTCACGCGCACCCCGGCCTGGGCCTCGGCGGGAAACGCCGTGATGAGGCGATTGACGGCCTCGGCGGCCGCCGGGGCATGGGCCGTGGCGAGCACGAAATGGCCGGTCTCCGCCGCCTGGAGGGCGGTCTCTATGGTCTCGATATCGCGCATCTCCCCGAGCAGGATCACGTCCGGGTCCTCACGGAGCGCGGCGCGCATGGCCTCGTGGAAGGTCGGGGCATCGACCCCGATCTCGCGCTGGGTGATGAGCGATTTCTGTTCGGCGAACAAGAATTCGATAGGGTCTTCGATCGTCAGCACATGCTTGGTCTGGGTCAGATTGACCTCGTTGACGAGCGCGGCCAGTGTCGTGGTCTTGCCGGAACCGCTGGCCCCGGTGACCAGTACGAGGCCGCGCTCCAGCTGCGTCAACTTCGCGACCATCTCCGGCAAGCCGAGGCTCGTAAGCGGCGGCACCACGCTGTGGATGACACGCAACACTAGGGCGACAGTACCGCGTTGCCGAAATATGTTGGCACGTACTCGCCCTATCCCCTTGAATCCGCGGGACAGATCGACCTGATGCTCGCGCGCGAAGACGGCCCGTTGCCGGGTGTCCATCATGGCCTCACCGATCTCCGCGACACGCTCCACCGTCAACCGTGGCCGGTCGTCAAGCGCGCGCAACACACCGTCGACGCGCAATATCGGATGATTGCGGGCACGCAGATGCACGTCCGAGGCCCCGTAGCGGGTAGCCTCGACCAAGACTTGGCTTAACCACTCGAGCGGCTCGCTCGGCGTGGCGGCAACCGGGTTCTCCATATAGCACCTCATTGTAGCAGGGGTGCAGGAAATGCAAGCGGATGAGACGGTTGCGACCGGCCCGTCCACCATCAAGACCCGTTCGACCGCATCCTTGTCGCGCAGGCGCTGCTCGAACCCATGCGGCTCATAACCCACAATCCGCTCGTCGCGCGCTACAGCGACACCATCATAAGCATCTGACCGCGCGATTGCGTAACCAACACCCAGGCATTATGAACCGGACCTCATCCCTGGAACAAAATCTCGCGATGCTCAAGTAAATTATCTTCCGGGTTGATCAAGCGGCGAGATTCCCGGACACCAGTTGACACACGCTGCCCTGCCAACGCCCTGACCCTCCTTATGCTGATGGTAACGCTACGGGCCTTCAGAGCGTCCGGCGGGAAGGGCTGCGGGGATGGAATTTCAGCGAACGGGCAAGCTACCCGCCGATCAGCGCCATGGCTTTGGCCCGAGCCTCGGCCAACTCGGCTGGAGAGACCCGGCCCTTGCGGTTGGCCTTGCGCGCAACCCAGTCGAGGCTTTTGACTTGGTCGGCCAAGGCCACGCTCGGGCGAGCGCCGGCAATCATCACCTCGAACGGATAGCCTTTGATCTGCGCCGTCATGGGGCAGCAGACCATCAATCCCGTCTTGCCGTTGTAGGTCGCCGGGCTGAGGACAAGCGCGGGCCGCCGGCCGGCCTGCTCATGACCGGCTTGCGGATCGAAGTGTAACCGCACCACCTCACCGGCCTCGGGCACGTAACGGCGCGCCATCACAACATCTCTTTGCCAACCACCTCACCAAAGCCCACTTCGCCATGTAAATTATCGGGCTTTATACCATTCAGTAATTGCCCGAGATCGTAGCTGCCCATACGCACAGGCTCTATGATGACCCGCCCCCCGTCTTCCCGTATATCGACGGTATCATCCAATTGCAGGCTCGCAGCCTCCATAATGGCCGTCGGAATGCGCACGGAGGCACTGTTACCCCATTTCTTCACGATGGTCCGCATGGTGGTACCCATTGTATCTTCAATGTCGATACTATACCGAAGTGCACACCAGAATGACAACGACGGTTCAGCGCGGGTCGTACCAGGCCCCGCGACCACGGCCGCGCTGATCAAGCGTGCCGCGTTCTACCAGCGCCCGGAATGCTGCTCGAGTGTGTTGCGGCGGGCGCCGGTCAGTTTGATGGCCGCACCGATAGTCACGCAACCCTGCTCGCGGGCAAACTCGACGATTTATGAACGGCTCCCGCCACGCCTAGACGGCTATACGAATCCCGCTGAGCCGACGGCCGGCACGCACGCGCGCCAGCGTTGACTCTCAACGGCTTTTTGACCATCGCCCACGGACAGCTTTGCAAGAGCCCTGTGGTCCGGGTCGGGAGTTCGATCACCGCGCCACCAGCACTGGCAACCTTGCCGACGCCAATGACTCATAAAATGTCCTGGGGCCCGGCGCAGACGCTTTTCCCAAAGGTCCGCCGAAAGGCTTTATAGCGCAATGGCCCGGCCATGACGGTGTCGCCCCATGGTCACCAGCCGGTTGGCCGGCATGCCGTGCTCCGTGCGGCGGTAGGCCACAAACCTGCGATGCCATTCCTTGAGGCGGGCGCGCAGCTGCTGGTAGCCTTGGGTCTGGACCCAGCGCAGGCGCTGGCCAGGGCCGGTTTCTTGACATCGGTGCAAAGGGAGGCGCCCTGTTCTTGACCCCCGGGGCGCAACGCCTTCGATTATCGAGAAGCCTCCCACGGGTTCAGAAGCGGCACACCGGTGGCCTCGAAGTCGACAAGATTACGGGTCACGATCGTCATGCCATGGGTCAGTGCGGTCGCCGCGATCAAGGCGTCGCGCTCAGCGCATGGGTCGGGTATGTGCAGGCGCGCGCACCATTGCGCAACCGCCGTATCAACCGGAAGAATCCGGCCATTGAATTCTGGCAAAACACGCGTATCAAGCCATGCGCGCATGACCGCGCCTTGTCGAGGGTCTTTGCGTTCAAGTTGCAAAATACCGATTTCCAGCTCAAGGATGGTGATGGCCGATAGGTACAGGCGGCCTGCGTCGACACTGTCCGCCCACCGTTCCACATGGGGGTCGGCCTTTCCGGAGCGGATCTTGCGTAGCTCGGACACCACGTTGGTGTCGAGGACAAACATCAGGAAAAATCAGCCGGCCGGATGCCGATGCGGGCGCGGGGCGGATCAAACTCAATATCGGCGAGACCGGGCGTCGCCAATGCGTCGGCGATCTTACGACACCCACTCGTGATGCGCTGATAGTCCTCGATGCTGAGTAACACGTGGGCGGGCTTGCCCCGGTCAGTAATGAAGACCGGCCCCTCTAAGGCCGCTTTCTTGGCGCGGCTGGTGTCCTGATTGAACTCCCGACTGGAAACGGTGGTAATCGCCATGGGCGGCCCTCCTGTTTGCCTAGACACATCACTTATGTATAAACGTTACTACATCTCTCTCATTTCGTCAATAGGGCCGATTTTTGGCTCCCGTCACGGCTCAGGGAACGGCCTGGAAGCCGCCACGGCGCAATTTGTGCGGGGACATAGAATGAGCGAGGGGCGGACATCGCCAGTCCTTGCTACCATGGAACAGGTCTGCCGGCATGCGCGGGGGCACGGCGAATCCCGCCTCATAGGCGAGAAATCAATGCTCCGCGCGATGGTAGAGTGCCATATAGGCGGAATGGCTCAAGAGCGGCGTACGCGCGACTGCCAACACGTCCTCGAGATGTGCAGGGGTGCTAAGACCCACGAGGGTCGTGCCAAGCCCCGGCGTCGAGCGGTTGAATTGCAGGGCGCGCCGGGCATCATTGGCAAGGCCGGGCATGGCCTGCACGAGGATGTCGACCGACTGCCGGGCGAGATGCCCTTTGAACAACCCATGACTTGCCACGGTATAGAGGTTGAGCGCCAAGGCCGCTTGCAGGGTCGAGGCCTCGCCCCCCTCGCCAGTGATCTGGTTGAAGCGCGCGAAACCCTCCAGCATGACGGCGTTGAATGGCAATTCGATCACCGCGAAGTGATGGTCGCGCTCCGACCCCGTCACGGCCTTTGCCGCCTTCCCGGCGAGCGCCATGAGCGAGGCCAGCGACAGGAACGAGGCATCGTCGGTGGCCACGCGAAACGCCTGAAAGCTCGACACCCCGTAGTGGGCGATGGCGCGATCGCGTACCGCCTCCTCAAGCGTCACGAACACCGTGGCGAGCTTATCGATCAAGGCCGCCTTGCCCGACACCGGGATGTGCACCTCCGGCTGATCCACGAGAAACGCATCCAGGGTCTCGACCCCCAGGGCCACGCGACTCTGTTCGATCTGGGCACGGATATGACCGGGACTCAAGACGTGCGCCCCGGCACAATCCTCACGCCGACCAAGCCCCTTGGCGATGATCTCGGCCTCTATATAGGCCTTGGGATCGGCCGGCGTTTCTCCGGGAAAGGTCACGAATCCGCCCTTGGACATGAGCCACAGGGCCTCGCGCTTCACGCCATCGTCCCATGCCCGACGCAGACCCGCGGCGATGGCCGCAAGCGACCGACCATAACGATAATGGGCGGCGGTGTCGATGACATTCAGACCACTCACGAGCCCCTTGTGAACGATATCCGCGATCGCCCGATCGGTGGCATCGTCGGCGGCCCCCGGAAAGGTCCCGAGGCCGATGGCGCTCAGCTTCACGCGCCCCTGAAAATCGCTGTAGTGGCCGGGATCGAGATCGCGGACCTGGCTGTAGGCGCGCGTCGCCTCCGCGGTTGCGATCCCGGGGATGAGGCGCGCGGCGCGCCGGCCTAAGAGGCCCATAGACGCCTCTTCAGGGCCGGGTGACTGGACAGCGCGGCGATGAGTTCGTGAATCACCGGGCGTACCGGCCGCTCCTCGCCGTATTCCAGGCGGTTGCGAAACAGGTTCTCATAATACGGCTCGTCTTCGTCCTCATCCCAGCCGACGGCCCGCAACGCCTGGCAGGCGGCCTCCGGGAGCGCCTCCGGAAGCGCGCGTCCCGACAGCAGCCCCCACACCCCGGTCCAGGCCCGTGCCAACAGCAATGGGTGATAACCCCCGCCCCCGGTGGCGAGTACCGGCAATCCGGTGGCCACCACCCGCGCGACGATGTCCAGAAAGCCGGCGGTCGACAACCGGAACCGGCCCAAGGGATCCCCGAACAGCGCATCGGTTCCGGTCTGCAAGACGATGGCGTCCGGCTGGAAGCGCTCCACGACCGGTTGCCATATGCCCGCGAAGACCTCGCGGTATTCCCGGTCATGTGTCTCGCGGGGCAGCGGGCAATTGAGGGCAAGGCCCAAGGCCTTGGGTCCCCCCTGGTCGTGGAGATGCCCGCCCTTGAAGGGATAGGCATAGCTGGTATCCATGTGCAGGGACACCGTCATGACCGAGGCGTCATCCCAGAAGGTCTGCTCCACCCCGTCGCCATGATGGGCGTCGATATCGAGATACAAAACCCGCAGGCCCTCGGCGCGCAGCCTTAAGATTGCAAGCACGACGTCATTGAAATAACAAAAGCCGCGCGCCGCGTCCGGAACCGCGTGGTGCATGCCCCCGGCCGGACTGAAGGCGTGGCATCCCGCCAGCACCGCCTCGGCGGCCTGCAGGCTTCCGCCGGTGGCCAGCGCCGGCGTGTAAAACACGCCCGGAAAGTAAGGGTTTTCGATGGTCCCCAATTCGTGGCGAGCGCGATCCTCAGGGCGCACCCTCCCAAAGGCCTCGGCGCGCTTCAAGGCATTCACATAGTCGCGGGTATGAAAGCGGGTCAACTCGCCCACGCTCGCCGGGCGCGAGCGCACGAACTCGGAGGGCTCGAGCGCCTCATAGGCGGTGATCACATCGTAGGTCAGAGATACGCGCGGGATGGCGAGCGGATGGTTATGACCGTAGCTCGGACGGCGGTAATGGGGGCCACCCACGAATACCGCGCGGCGCATGGTCCCCATCTCCATCCCGGTCATGCCTCTTCGAGCCCGTATTCCTTGATGGCGCGCGTGCGCATATAGAGATAAATGTGCCGAAGGGTGCGCACCGTCATCGCCAGCGGGTGGGGCGGCAACGCATCCTCGCGCCCGCCGGCCAGACAGTTGCGGTAATACACGAGCTCGCGCAGGTTGTCGCGCACGGCGTTCAGCGATGGGTCCCCCTTGACGAAGACCTTGAAGATCTCGAGGGGATCGGCCTGCTCATCCAGGCCCGCAACCGGATGACCGGCGGTCTGCGCAAACACGAGCATCAGGCGATTGACGAGACAGAGCGCCCGCTCCACGGCAGGCGCAAGCTCCAGGCGCCCCTCGCGCAGGGCCCCCTCCAGGACGCCGATCTCACCATCCACTTCGCGCATCGTGGTCTCAAGTGCCGAGACTGTCATGCCGCGCTAGACCTCCCGTCTCACATTCCGTAGAATCCGCCCATCTTATCACACCGCCCCCATGACGGGCGGCGTCCGGGAGGCCCATGAAAAAGCTCGTGAAGCTCGTGCGTCTGAATAACCTCATCTACAACACCAATCGCGACCCCCAGGTCTATCGTCGCGTCCCCAAGAAGCCGTTCCGCATTCAGGCCCTGCTCGAAGGCGAGGGGCGCGTCCGC
This sequence comes from Pseudomonadota bacterium, assembly GCA_021797365.1. Next base: position 6,505 of record JAJZZU010000070.1, read on the forward strand.
GCGCAGGTCGTGGTCGACGGGGAGACCCAGGCACGCTGTGATCAGCAAATCACCCTACCCAACACCTTTACCTGCGAGGTTGCCTTCGACACCGCCGGTAGCCGAGTGGCCACGCTGATCGTCGAAAAGGGCGGCGAGTCCTTCCGGCAAGACCTGCGGCTCGACGTCATGGAGCACGCCTGGATCGGCTGAGCTACCAGGCATACTGGGCGAGGAATTGCGGTAAAACGGTCACGATCTCCTCGCGCGTGTAAAAGCGGTCGGCTCGTGACATCCGCATCTCGTCTTGGATATCGGCGTCCCCGCCGAAACACAATACGGCGATCTGCAAGAGGTACTCCATCCGCAAGGTCCTGATCACGTCGATCGGATCAAAGACCTCGACCTCGTCGAGATCGAGCAGCAGGAAGCGGTAGAGCAGGATCTCGTTCCAATCGCCGGCCTCATCCAGCGAGGTGATCGCCACCATCTCCCAGTCGGTGGGGACCTGGGCCTGCAGCCGCTCGCGCACAGCGACATCGGTGGTCATGAGCAGGAACCGGCGCTTCAAACGCGCGGCGATCGTGGGGGTCGCCATCGGCTAGCCGCCCGCCTCGTCCTCGTCCGTCCCGGGCGTATAGAACTTCCCGAAATAGAAATCGCGGCGGTTCAGATCCTCATAGAGCGCAGCGCGCTCGCGCACCCCCTGCTCGACGATCTCGGCCATGAACGTCGCCTGCTCGCCATCGAGGATGAAGATACGGCCGACCAAGTCCTCATCGACGTCCACGATACGCGCGCTCAAGCCATCCGGGTAATCGATATAGAGAAGGTACGACCGGGTCTCCGGGTCCTCGGGATCGAGGGGCATCAGTGTGACCTTGCCAAGCCACGCAAGGCGTGCGGCCTGATTGAACTGGCGGATCTCGAGCTTCTTGCCCCGGCGGTACTTGTTGAGCTCGTTTTTGATCTGGCCTACGTCGGTAACCTTGATGGACTTCATGCGTACCCCCCGCCAAAGCCCTTATTGTATGTCCGGGCGCCAAGACAAGAAAGGCGGCAGGCATACCACCCGCCGCCCTGATGCATCGCGAGAAAGCCTCAGCCTTTGCGGCCCGCGACCTCTCTCATCACCTTGCGGATCGCGCCCGGGGCACTCATGATATTCATGAAGCCGTGCGAGCCCATCATGGACGTATCGGGAAAATTCACGGCGATACGGTAGCGGGGACGCAGGGCGATGACCCGCCGCCCGACGACCATCATCTCATAAGGGAGATAGGCATAACCGCGGTAGCGATGGACATCGATGATATGCAGGATATGGTGATCACCACCCTTGCCGCTCTTGATCCCGAAACCAAAGACCGTGGTCGGTTTGGGTGTCCCCGGGACATTCACTTCATAGACGAACGACGACGTCGCCACGTGTTTCATGAGGTTCGCGCGGATCGTGTTCACCGCTGCCGCGTGGTTCGGAAACCGGCGCACATGGTCGACGTTGTTGAAGTACGGCATGAAGAGTGCGTAATGATAATTGCCGGGCTTCAACTCATCGCGCGTAAGTCCACGCCGCGACCCGAATAGGGTCTTGGCCCCGAGCGCCGTCTTTAAAGCCATCTCGGTCTTGGGCAAGGGACGCAGGCCATAGGCAACCGCCAGATAATCCGGGTTCACATACGACACCTGCCACTTGCCATGCACCTTCGTGATCGATACCCGTTCGACGGCGCCGAAGCCGCCGTTCTTGGCGTGCGCGGCGGCGTTCAACATCTCCGGATAGGTGGCGCAGACGATGGTCGTGCGCCGAAACGGCACATACTGGCCGACGACATGAAAGCCGTCTGCCACCAGGGCCTTGCGCGTGGCCGCCACGACCTGTGTCATGGCCTCCGAACCCGCGGCCGTATGGCCGAGAATGAAAGGTTTATACCGTGTATGCGCTACGGCCACGGTACTGACCGTAAGCCCCGCCGCCAAGCAACATCCCAGCCACTGTCTTTTCTCCATGAATCACCCCTGTTCTCCGAGCTCTTAAGAGAAAAAGGGGGCGCGAGGCCCCCCATATTCACATGGTGTGAATGACAAGCGCTCTTATTGTTAGAACTTCCATCCCCAGTTCGCCTCGAGCTGGTACTCGTGCAGGCTGATCTTGATCGGCGCCCCGCCGAAGGCTGCAGGTGCATTGCCATAGACCGACTGCGGGAGCCCGTACATGGCCGCCACCGAGATATCCTGATGACGAGCGGTACGCACGGTGACGCCCACCGTGACATGACGCTGGATGACGCCCGGGGCCAGCAGGTTCAGCATGACCTGCGAGGCCGGGATCGGCTGGGTGTTATAAGCAAAGCCCACGCGCGCAGTGACGGTCCGGTCCACGGCCGCCTGATACCCGATCTTGTAAATCGAGATGTTCTGCCAACCGAAGCCGGCGCCCCCCGGCGCCCCAAGCGCATCGGCGTCCTGCGAGGTAGTAGCACATCCCTTCGGCCCACAAAAATCGTCGTTGGTCGGCCCGACGTTGGCGATCGCCGGCACGTCATTGTAGTAGATACGCTGGAAGTCGAATGCCAGCACCTGACCGGCCACGGGCTTGAAGGCGAGCCCGATGACACCGTTTGCCGGGATATCGAAGCGGCCGCCGCCGGCGAAGAGCCCGGAGTACTTCGAGAACTTCGACATGGTCATGCGCGGTGAATAGGCAACGCCCAGATCGATACCGGGCACGACCCGGAATTGGCCACCGACCTTCACACCCACCCCATTGGAGGTCGAGACGCCGTTGCCGCTCAGGTTGTTGGGGCTCGTGGAATCGTAGCGGAAATTGCCGAGACCATCGGCGCTGAAGGTCTGGTGCGCAAAGATAAGGCTCAGACCGATAGCATCATGCCGCAGGAACTTGCGCGAATAGGTGGCCTGCACGAACAGCTGCTGGAGATTGACGCCGGTCTGGCCGGCGCCAAACGGACCGACCGCCGTCCCGCTATTGTAGTTGGTACTCATGCCACCGTTGCCGTAGATGGCAATACCGACATAGTTATCATGGCTCAGACGCTGGCTGTAGCCGATATGCGGAATCAGGAAGAAACGGCTGTTGCTCCCATAGCTGCCGGCCATCGGAAAATAGTGTGGCATGGCGCCGGAGGTGTAATTGCGGTACGGCCAGAATCCGGCCACACCCAGATCCAGGCGGCTACCCACGAAGGCGATGCCGGCGGGGTTGGTGGCCTGGATCATGCTGTCTTGAGGAAGGGCGGCGCTGGCACCGGCCATGCCGTCGCTGATGGTGCTGTATCCGAGCTGGAAATAACCGGCGGTGGTCGCCAGGGCGGTAGCGGGTAGGGCTATGGCGGCCGCAACAGCCGAGGCCAGCGCCCACTTCTTAGTGCTCACCATGATGTCCTCCTATG
>JAJZZU010000071.1 GCA_021797365.1 Pseudomonadota bacterium
CTGAAAAAACCTAGGGAAGCGGCGCGAGGCCGCACACCATCGGCACCCCAAAGGCGGCGATGGTCATGACGGGATTAGGGTAACGACTGACGGAGGTCGGAAGGTGCGGACTACGGTGATATCGACAACACTACAGACATTAGCCATCCTGAGTGGCCATTATGCGGCCAAAGGCCCCCTTTGCGCAATGGGGGGGATGTGCCCTTTGCAGGACGCTCGCTAAAACGCGCCGCTGTGCGCCATGGCATGCCTCTGCTCGGCCTTCATGCGCAGTAGGGTCACGCGATTTTCGATGACCATATAGGTCGTCGGGTTCGGCCAGCGCCGCTTGACGATGATCTCGAAGCCATGCGGCAGATCCCAGCGCGCCCGCGCCCGGCCGATGGAGGACTGCCCGCTCATGTGGGTCGGCGGCCCGTACTTGGCGGTCACCATCTTCATCACCTCGCGGAAATGCCGGGTGCTGATGAAGCTTGGGAACGTGTAGACCGCCTTGACGAAGCGCCCGCCACGGGTGTAGCTCACGGCGAGCTTGCTGGCGTGCTTCAGGACCCCGTTGACCTCATAGAGGTCGTACCACCGATGTCGGCCGTGGGGGGCGAGGGTCATATGGGCGTGGGTCAGCGCGCGCGTGAGCATGGCGCGAGTGGCGGTCTGCAGCAATACGCCAAAAAGCGCGGGCCGCGGGGGCACGGGATGGGCCGCCCCCGCCACGAGTACGCCCAGCACCGCCACCCCCAAGATGCGACGCCAACCCCGCGCCCTCGCCGGCATGGTTAGATCTTGCGCCATACGCTCGCTATCCACCGGGCCTGCGCCACCGGCACGTCCCCGGGGCGGTAATAATGCGATACCGGCGCAAAGCCCGCCGCCGCCACGAGCGATCGCCACGAAGGCCAGTCATACAAGACCGCGTAGCGCCCATCCCGATACCCCTCCTCGCCGGTGCCGCGCGGGTTCGAGGCAAAGAATACACCGTCGGCGCGCAAGGCGGCATGCAGCCGCGCCAAGACCAGCGGCAGGCTCTGGCGCGGGACATGAAACAGGGAGGCGTTGGCGTAAATGCCATCGAACCGCCCCTGCGGCAGATCCAGCTCCAAGAAATCCTGCTGCCAGACCTCGCAATTGCTGTATGCTTGAGCCATGGCCACAAAGCGACCTGCGCCTTCTACGCCGATCGCCCGATGGCCGAGCTCGGAAAAGGCCTTAAGATCGCGGCCAGGACCGCAACCGACATCGAGGATCGTCCAGGGGCCACCGGGGCCGAGCGCAGCCAGTAACGCACTCCGGTTTTGCGTCACGTCATGGTCGCGCGTGGCCGCCCAAAATGCCGCCGCACGGTCCTCGTAATGGGCCAAGGTGGCATCGAGCAACGCCCGCAACTCCACGGAAGGTAGCGACATGACCACAAGCTTAGACTATCCACGAACACCGCGCGATACCGACGATTCCCGACGTGTGCGCCGACACCCCTGGATGCCCCTCGCGCCGGTCTTGCTGGCGCTTCTTGTAACCGCCGCACCGCAGGCCCTGGCGCGGCGCCCCCCGTGGGCCGTGGGTGTGAATATCGGCGCCTCCCGGGCCTCCGGGGACGGCACCTCGAAGGATTTCGGACTTGCGCTCAGCTATCGGCCGCTCTCATGGCTCGGGGTGCGCGCCGGCTACGAATCCGTGACCGCCTACGAGATGACGTTGGCCGAGCTCACCGCAGACGTCTCGGTACCCTTGAGCGCGCGTCTGCGCCTCATCGGCATGGCCGGCGGCGCGCATTGGAGCGAAAGCCCCAACGGCCGGCGCGGGGCCCGCGGCTTCAATCCGCTGGTGGCCGCGGGCCTGTCCTACCGCCTGGCGCGGCCGTGGGGCGTGCGCCTCCAATACCAGTACATTATCGGCCATGGGGCGCTCACACAGAGCCTGCGAAGCGTCCTGCTCAGTATCCGCTACCGCCTGTAGGGGCCGACCGCTCAGCCGGTGGCCGGCAGGGCGTTCGCCCAGGTCTCGGTCACGCGCTCGCCGCCGTGCACGAGCGCGGCATGGATGGTGACCGGTGCCGAACCCGTGCGCACGACCCCAAACTGCATGCGGATATCGCCTGCGGCATTGCGCGTAAGCCACGGATTGACCACGCGCGCCGGACCATAGGCATGCACCACCGGGGCGAGCGCCGCGGGACTGAGCCGCGCCAACACCGGCCCCTTAAAGTCGATGACATAGGTCTGCGTGTGGGCCGGGCGCTGCGCGCGCCGCCAGGCGGTGACATAACCGAGATGCGCGCCGCGCGGATCGTCGCCAGTCCAATTGATACGGTAATGGAAGGTCATGGGCGTAAGTGCCGGCGGCTGGTTTTTCGGTACCCAGAAGGCCGAGATGTTGTCGTTGGTCTGGGTGGTGGTCGGCAGCTCCACCAACAGCAGATGCCCGGGGCCCCAGTTGCCCTCCGGTGTCACCCAGGCGTTCGGACGCCGCTCATAATGCATGCCGTAGGCGCGATAGTCGCCGGCGCGGCGCGCCCGCTGCATGAGCCCAAAACCGCCCGGGTTCGTCTCCGGGAAGCGGTAGATGGCGATGCGCTTGGGGTCGCGCAGCGGCCACCACAGGCGCCCGTCATTGGGCAGCGCCACGGCAAGCCCGTCGGAATCGTGCGCGGAACGGATCATGGGATCGAAGCGGCGGTGACTGAACCGCCCCTGGAGGAACATGCTGGTGAGCGGCGCTATCCCCAGGCGTTGGACATGCTGGCGCTCGAACAAGACCTCTTTGACATCGACGACGGTGTCGGCGCCGGGACGCACCACGAAGCGGTAGGCGCCCGTGAGGCTCGGGCTATCGAGCAGCCCGCAAAATGCCAGATGACGGGCGCCCGGATGGGATGCGAACACCCAGAACTCCCGGAAATACGGAAATTCCTCGGCGCGGTGCGGGAGTGCCGTATCGACCGCCACTCCGCGCGCCGACAGCCCCCAGGACTGTCCGGCCCCGACCGCACGGAAGTAGCTCGCGCCCAACACCGACAGAAACTCATCGACTGGCGGACCCTTGCCAAAACCGGTGAAGGCACTGAAACCTGCCGGCGGGATGGTCTTGGGCAGGCGCGCGGCGAGCTTGGGGTCGCCGGCCACCGTGATCGGCAGCTGCGGCGTAATGCGCCGTGCGCCGGACATGATGTGGATCGTTTCCGGCCAGGTGAAGAGATAGCCGGCCGGATACAGCTGGATGTGAAACGGCGTACCGACCGGCCATCCCGGGACGCGGCCGGCATAGGAGATCTTGCTGTATTGGGAAAAATCGAGCTTACGCAGGCCCTTGGAGACCTGCGCTGGCGCCTTGTAGGGGGCGGCCGCCAGCGCCCGGGCACGCGCCACCACTTGACCGAAAAAGGCATCCGCGGCGGCCTTGGTGATCGCCGCCGGACGCGGCGCGACCTTGGGGGCTACGCGGTGCATCGTTTGGCGCTCCTGGGCACGCAGCCGCCCGAGGCCTTGCGCAAGCTGTTGCTGCTCGCCTGCGATCTGTGCAATGGCCTGCGCGAAGGCCTGGTCGGATGTCTGGCGCTCGCGGCGCAGGGCCTTGACCGCCGCCAACGCCTGACGACCCTTCTCGTCGGCCTTCTTGGCCTCTAGTGCAACCTTGCGGACCGCCCCGGTGGTCGCACACCCGGTCAAGGCCACAGCCGCAGCGCCGATGACCATCATCGGCCAGAAACTCTGTCTACCCACAATCCCCCCTTGTATCTTGAAAACCGAGCACGACGCTACTGGTGCATCTGGACGACCGGCGGCGGTGTCGGCCGATCGGCCGGTGTCATGTCGTCTGGAAGCCAATACCGCGCGCGCGGCGTGCGCAAAGCCCATACCCGCCAATGCAAAGCCGCCACGCTGTCACGGTCATTCAAAAGCCGCAGCCTGTCGCTTGCGCTCAATGCCGCCGGCCCATCCTTGATGGCCGTCAGGATCAGCTGCTGGCGGCTTAGCACCATGCCCTCGTGACGGCTCTCCGTGGGGCGCAGGAGGGCGCAGTGCAGGGCGTTCACCCCCGGATCGATGATCGCCGCAAGGAAACCCCGGGCGGCGGTGCAACGCCTAAGGCCGGGCGCCGCCAGCGCCTGCCGATAGAGACGTAAAAGCGCCGGCGGATCGGTCTCCTCAGGGGTCACAAACAACCCCAGATCCCGCGCCTTGCGCCCCGGCCCCACGCGGCTTAGCCACACCGATACAGGTATGGCCACGACCCACGCGCCCATGACCGGTAGCAGCCACCAGAAATAGGACGGGCTCAAGAGGTAGACCAAGCCCCCCCAGCCGATGGCGAGCGCCGTGCCCGGACCGTGGTGGCGTGCCGCCTCCTGCCAGCCGGTGCTGGCATCGCCGCGCGCCTGCGGGCCCCATTGGGTCTTGCGCCCGATGAGCACCGAGATCACGAACACCGTGTGAAAGAGCATGCGCACGGGCGCAAGCAACGAAGACACCAGGCTCTCGGCAAAGACCCCGGTCAGCAACCGTCCCGTCCCCCCGAAGCCGCGCGTGCGCCGGTTCACGATGGCGAGCGCGATCGCCAGGAACTTGGGGACGAACAGGATCGCGAGCGTAAACCACAACAGCATCGCCGCCCACCCCGGGTGCCACACCGGCCACACCGGGAACAATACGTGCGCACGCGGGAAATAGCGCGGCGGGATGAGGACGTGCAGGATCACCTCGGCAGTCGACAGCAGCAAGAACGCCAGCCACAAAAGCGATGACCCGTAGGACATGATGCCGTTGGCGAACACCACGCGGTGCAGCGGCACGAAACCGCGCGCAAAGATGAGGCGCGTGTGTTGGATATTGCCCTGCGCCCAACGCCGGTCGCGCTTCAACTCGTCGAGTAAGGTCGGCGGCGTCTCCTCATAGCTGCCCTCGAGCCCCGGCTCCAGCCACACCTCCCAGCCGGCGCGCCGCAACAACGCCGCCTCGACGAAGTCATGGCTCATGATCTCGCCGCCGAACGCCCCGGTACCCGGCAGGCGCGGCAGCGCGCAGTGACGCACGAACGGCGCCACACGGATGATGGCGTTGTGACCCCAGTAATGACCCTCGCCCATGTGCCAAAAATGCAGTCCGGCCGCAAACACCGGGCCATACAAACGGCTTGCGAACTGCTGGACACGGCCAAACAGGGTGTTCTGGTGGATAGCCGCCGGCAAGGTCTGGATCAGGCCCACGGAAGGATTATGCTCCATGAGATCCACGAGCCGTCCGAGGGCCTCACCGGTCATGAGGCTGTCGGCGTCGAGCACCACCATATAGCGGTATTGCGAGCCCCAGCGCCGGCAGAAATCCGCGATATTGCCGCTCTTGCGCTTGATATTGAGGCGTCGGCGCCGGTAGTAGATGCGCGCGTCGGCCCCCAAGCGCGCACGCAGCCCGGCCCACGCCACCTCCTCTTCCACCCAGGCGTCGGCGTCATTGCTGTCACTTAACAGAAAGAAATCGCACTGCGCGAGGCGCCCGGCGGCCTCCAGGGACCGGTACACGCTCTCGATACGCGCGCACACCGGGTGCGGGTCTTCGCGAAACACGGGGATGACGAGCGCCACGCGCGCATCGCCTGTAGTGGCGACCGGCACCTTCAGGCGCGAGCGCCTGCGAAACAGCAACAACAGTGCGCCGGCAAGTGAGATCCAAAGCCCGATCGATATCCATCCGAACAGGCAGCCGAAGACCACCGCCAGGGCATCATTCAAGACCGTAAAGCCCGGGTGCGGAAGGACCTCGAGCAGGAACTCGCCGGCCACGACGCCTGGCACCAACACCAGTAAGGCCAACAACAGTCCCCGCCACACCCCCCCGTAACGCGATGCGGGCCCGCGCCGTGGACCGCTGCTCATGAACGCACTCGCTCTGACGCCATCGACTGGCGCGTGAGCGGGGGCGTGAGCGGCAGGGTAGCGAGCCTCGCGGGCTCGGCATGCAACCATACGGACAGGCGCGCGAGCGCCGCGCACTCCGGGTCATCGGTAACCTGCGGGGCTTGCGATGCGAGCTCCGCGACCAGCATGGCGCGTAACCGCGTGAACGCCTCGCCGCCGCTCGCGGCGCCCTCGCAGGCCTGCTGCACCCAGGCCTCGGCGCGCGCCGCATCGAACCCGAGGATCGCGAGATAGGCGCGCACCCGCGTACGGATCTCCGCGGGTTCGACCACGTCGAGCGGCATCATACGCACCCGCCTATGCGTTCGCTCGTCTCCTGTCACGCCATCCCCTTCATCACATCCGCCCTTGCACCCGCGCCTTGCCATGACGACTTTGCCTGCCCGCACCCCGTTAAGTCCATAGGGCCCCCCGGAAGTTCCGTACGCCGGACCGAGCCATGGCGAGATTGTGCCAAGCCCGCCGCCGCACCGGTCTCCGACCAAGGCCGCCCCCTCCATTATCCCAGTTGCAAGGCCCGCAGAACTAGCGTAGCGTATCCCCATTGCAGCTGCTCTTTAGGACGTTACACGAACGGACGTTACACGAAGTTTTACTCGGCAATTTCCCGTATATCTCCTTCGATCCTGCAATTATACCCGGATAACGGGGATCAGTTCTTCATACACATCGAGGCAATACCAGAATGGCAACAGGAACAGTGAAGTGGTTCAATGAAGCGAAGGGTTTCGGTTTCATTTCCCCCTCGGACGGAAGCGCGGACGTATTCGTGCATTTCTCGGCTATCAGCGGCTCGGGCTTCAAAACCCTTGCCGAAGGCCAGGCCGTGACCTATCAGGTCGAGAAGGGACCGAAGGGTCTTCAGGCCACTCAGGTCACACCGGCCTAAGCCCGAAAAAGGCTTAAGACCTGTCGTAGACCGGCCGGCGGTCCCCTCGGGGCCGCCGGTCTTTCCATTTGGGGCCCATCGATCACTCCTCGCGCTTGCGGGTGAGCGCCTCCTTCAGCCCCGCGAACGGGTTATGCTTGGCCTCGGCCGAGGCCGCGGGCTTGGTCGTGAGCCCGAAATCCGCATAAGCCCCGATCACTGCGTACGAATACTTCTGGTGTTCCCAATCATGGCAGTACAGGCAGAGATTCTCCCAGTTGCTGCCATCGGGCGGGTTGTTGTCGTGGTTATGATCCTTATGATGGACGGTCAGTTCGTGCAGATTGCTGCGATCGAAGGCGCGACCACAGCGCGCGCAGACATGCGGGTGCAGCCGTAACGACTGCTCGCGATAGCCGCCCATACGCGTGTCCGCCTCTTTATGGGCGCGCGCCACGATAGCATCAAGGCGCCCGCCATCCAGACTGCCTCCGGGTCGTCGCGACCCCCCATTTTTCTTCATTGGATTCCCCCGCTCCTTCCGCCCCTTCCGATAAACCACAACGGTGATCGCAGGGGTCCCGATGGGTCGAGATGCGACCGTCGCCGGTCCCCTGCCGCACCGCTCGCGCACATCCGCGCCACCGCACATATGTCGGCGCCACGCTTGGGCGAATACCCCATCGCATCCCCCAAACCGTGCCCGACCTTCAGCCGCTGCGTCTATCGCGCCCCCCTATCCTGGTCGGCGCCGGTCGCGCTCCGGCGTGCGCCTTCGGCGCGCCCGATGCCCCCCAAAAGCGGCGTGATGGCGGCATCCAGGGTCTCGGGGGTGTAGGGCTTGGGGACCTTGGCCACAAAGCCATAACGCTCGTGGTCGGCCATCACCGGATCACTCGAATAACCACTCGAGACGATCGCCACCACGCTCGGGTCGAGCGCGCGTAAGCGCTCCAGCGTGGCAAGCCCCCCGAGACCATCGCGCACCGTAAGATCGAGGATGACGATGTCATAGCGCTGCTTTCGGTACTCGCGTAGCGCCGCCCCACCGTCGGCGGCGACACACACCTCGTAACCGAGATGCGTCAGCATCGCGTGCGCGACCTTACGGATCGGCTCCTCGTCGTCCATGAACAGGATACGCGCCTTGGGCGGTCTGACGGAACCCCCGGCCTGCAGTTCAGGCGCCTCTTCACGAGATCGCGGAAGATAGAAACGCACACGTGTACCCTCCCCTGGACGTGATTGGACCTCGATGCGCCCGCCATGCTCGCCTACGATACGTGCGCTGGTAGTCAACCCAAGCCCGCTGCCCTGCGCCTTGGTCGTGAAAAACGGATCGAAGATACGCGCCACATCCTGCTCATCGATGCCGACACCCCGATCCACGCAGTCCACACGCACATAATCCCCGGCGGGAAGCGCGGTCTCGTGCCCGTCCAGGGACACGTTGCGCGCCAGGATCTCCACAGACCCGCCCCACGGCATCGCCTGCTGGGCATTGATGACGAGATTATTCATGACCTGGCTTAGCTGCCCTTCATCGCCACGAACCTTCCACAGGTCCCGGGCGACGAGCACGTGCGCACGAACGTTTGATCCCCCCAGGGCAAAGCGCGCAGTCGACTCGATCAAGGCCGCGACATCCACCATGCCCCGCACCGCGCGCTCGCCCTTGGCGAACCCGAGCAGCTGGCGGGTGAGGCCCTGCGCGCGCATCGCCGCCTTCTCGGATTCGAGGAGAAAGGTCGCGGCCTCCGAGGCCGGCCCGAGCTTCATGCGCGCGAGCGCAAGGTTCCCCACGATCGCCGCCAGCACATTGTTGAAATCGTGCGCAATCCCGCCCGCAAGCGCGCCGAACAGCTCCCACTTGCTGGCGCGGAGCGCCTCTTCCTGCGCACGCCGCTGCTCGGCGATCTCTATCGCCACCCCGCCGGCGCCGGCGATCACCCCCTCCGCCCCCCGCACCGGCAACCAGCGTATCTCCACGAGCCCGCCGGCAACCCCCAGGACCGCAGTAAACTGCTCGCCGCGCAAGGCGCGTGCAAGCTGGGTCGCGAAGCCTGCCGCAGCGCCGCCTTGCATGCCCTGGAACGGGCGCCCGATGAGCCCCTCGGCCTTAAAACCGAGACTCTCGAGCGCGCGCCCCTTCAGCAAGGTCAAATGACCCTGCGCATCGCACGCAAACAGCACCACGGGCGCGGCCTCGACCACCGCACGCAGGCGCTCCTCGGCCTGCGCCAGGGCGCGCTCCGCGGCGCGGTGGGCGGTGATGTCACGAGCGATCTTGGAGGCCCCGACCACGCGACCGAGGAGGTCATAGACCGGCGAAATCGTAAGCGACACCTGGATCGGACGTCCATCCTTGCGGATCCGGATGGTCTCGTAGGGCGGCATGCGCTCGCCTGCGCGTATGGCCGCGAGGATGCGCTCCTCCTCGTCGCAGCGATCCGGCGGGATCAACATCGTCACCGGACGACCGACCGCCTCCTCGGCGCTGTAGCCAAACACGCGCTCGGCCCCGCCGTTCCATGACTGGATTACGCCATTCAAGGATTTGCCTATGATCGCATCTTCCGAAGATTCGACGATCGCCGCCAGATGCAGGCGCGCGGCCTGCTGCTGCGCGCGCGCCATGCTGAGGGTGTGCGGGGCGAGGCGGCCGACCTCGGCGACACCGATGACCTGACCGTGCTCGTCTTCTATCGGACGCAATTCGGCAAGCACCGTAAGCGGCGTGCCGTTCTTGTGGCGGCGGTTAAGCTCGAGGGCGCGATGCCCGCACAGATCCGCGGGTGGCCAGGGGACGTGCTCGGGGGTACCAAGCAGCGATCGCGCGTCGCGCCCGATCACCTCCTGGGCCTCATAACCATAGAAACGAGTGGCGCCCTCGTTCCAGACCAGCACCCGCCCGTCACAGGTCCAAGCGATCATCGCCTCGGCCGAGACCTGACCGAGAACCTCCCAGGCGCGATGCCGCCATGCCTCCCGTTGTACCGCCATCGCCTACTCTCCGCATCACGATGACGCCAGTGTGAACCGCGATCGGCATGGCAACAAGCTGAGCCGTCGTGCCGGATCGCGCCACCGCCTGCGCCTAAC
>JAJZZU010000072.1 GCA_021797365.1 Pseudomonadota bacterium
CGGCGCCTGGCACAGAGCCAGGACATCTTTGGCCGGGATGCCATAGCCGGTCACCGCGTCCGGATAACGGAGCGCCAGACCTTCCTCGACCGACCACGCGAAGGTTGCGGGACGCGCGCCACGCGCCAGGTCCTCGGCAATGGCGTACAAGATTTCCCCGACAGCACCCAGCCCTCGAAGGGTGGTGGCGGGGTCCGAGGCGGGGGGGATCTCAGGCGTCTGCGGCGCCTCCTTCGCCGATGGCGATGACGGTGGTGGGGGCACATCCGAGGCCACCGCCGGTGACGAAGGGGGCGCCGGAGAGACCCGGGGCGCAGGGGGTTCCAAGACGGCCGCTGTCTCTGCGGGCGTTGCCGTGGGGCTGCCCGCGTCCACGCGCCCGGGTGCCTGCGGTGGGGGCGGATCGATCAGGAGCGCCGCGTCGCGCAGGCGCAAGACGTGCAAGGCCACTTCGCGGCCGCTCGGGTCCCGTAAGGCCTCCGGCATCAGGCGATGATATGGGCCTTGTGCTGCCGGGATAGCGAGACCCCGCTCGATTAAAATCTGCGCGACTCGATCCGGGTCGTTGGGGATGGCCGGCATGCGATCACGCTTCAACGCCATGATGGCCGCGGCCCCCGCCTTGGGCCATACGAGATAGAGCCCATTATCGACATGCCAGACTTCGCCGCCCACGCGGTTGATCCCGAACTGGCCTTCGTGGCAAAGCCGCCGTAGCGTCTCGATGATGTAGCGCTCCACAGGGATCCCGATATCCGAGTCCGCGGGGGCCGCCATCGTCCCCAGCCGGGCCACGTCCTTCTGGACACTCCAGGCATCAGCCTGTGTCGCGATATCGCGCAGCTGGTTGGTGCCATATTCGAGTCCGGCCAGGGATTCGGTCAGCGACTGCAGGATGTGGTCCGCGTCGTCGCCCGCGATCCACGCCAAGCCTTCGGCGCCGATGAAGCGCGGGGCAATCATGGCGGTCATGAGGATATGCTTGTCGCGTCGTCCCGGGCGCCATTGCAGATAGTAGCGGTCCTTGCCGGCGAGCCAGTCGACCAGGGATTGAGCGAAAGGCGGCCATGTCTGGCCGTCGCGATCAGTCACCGTCATATCCGTGATCGGTTTGGCGACATCGTGCAAAAGTCCCGCAAGAAACGTGGCGTATTGCCAACGCGGCAGGGCTTCCCGACGGACGCTTGCCGTCTCTCCGCCCCCCACCAAAACCGTGTCGAGCAGCCGCAGCGATTGGAACGCGACCTCGAGGCCATGTCGCAACAGTCCGCCCATGCCTCGGTGGTGATGGGACTGCGAAGCGGGTAATAGATGCACGTGCGCGACATACCGATCAATGACCGGTGCGTACCAACGCGCCCACAGCGCATCCCCCACGCCCGAGGTGAGCCGAATTCGGTCCAGCAATTCCCGTTGGTCTTGCAAGAGTCTCGCGGGATGCACGGCCGGCAGCCCTTGCAATGAAGGCGGGTAGTGCGGGACCTCCTCCATGTTCGCCGTCAACGCGTCGGTCGCGGTGACCGGAGGCGTTTTGGTGCGCCAAAGCCGGTCGAGGATCATGCGCACACCCTCCATAGAGGCCGCGCCGGCCACAGATACCCTTGCCCCCAGTGGACACCCAAGTCACGCGCCAACACGCGATCGTCCTCGGTTTCAATCCCTTCGCAAATCGTCATCGCGCCATTGTCGCGACCAATGGACGCGACATGCTGAATAATGCTGCGTGTTTCCCGATATTGGCGCGCACGGACCAGGAGATGCTGATCGATCTTGATGAGGTTGGGGGTGGTCAGCGCGATGCGCCGTAATCCGTCCTGGCCGGCCCCCACATCATCGACCGCCAGTCGGATGTGGGCGTGTCGATCCCGTAAGGCGGTCAAGACGCGGGCGGCGTCGTCAATCTGGTCATGGGATCCGCGCTCCGTCCACTCGATATGCCATTCGATGTCGCGGGGCGCTTCCGCAAAGGCCCCGAGCAGGGCGCGGACGAGCGACTTGTCCAAAATCTGATGGGTGTCGACATTCACGCTGCATAGGCCTGTCAAACCCGCTTGCGCAGCAACCGCGCCCACATGCGCGTACCACGTGCGCCAGGCGCGCGCATGGGTGGGATGCGGGTAGGCACAAAGCAGTTCCCCACCGACGACGACATCCGATGACAAATCCACGATGGGTTCCCAGGAAGCAAACGATATGGGTGCGTTCATGGCCTCATGGTGCCGAACACGCACGCCCGGTAGGTGGCGAATGACGGCGTTTTCCTGTCCCCGTTTATGCCGCGGCATCCTTGAATTGCAAACGCCGCCGTGTTGCACGCCCTAATCGCGACTTGCATTTTTCCGCTGCTCCGTAGGATCACCCCCAGAGATCGCATTCATCGGGGGGGCATCAGTCAACTACCCCGTCCTGAAGGACGGAGCTTGGAGGTGAAAACCGAAAGGCTGGGTTGACCAGGGAGCACGGAAGTGCAGACGTTGGGTACAGGTCGTTCATGGCCGCTATCGGGCCACTAGGACGCACCTTGGGATGCTTCCTCAGTCCCAAGCTCTGCAAGGTTGGGATCATGCTGGGCAAAGGCAAAGGCCCGAAGGTTCCCGCCGCACTCGAAAGAGTGGAGCCGGTACCGGACATTCCCGAGGGGATATTGGCCGCAAGGTCAGAGTTACAAGGCCCGTAAGGGCGAAGGAAACAGAAATGGCCGTATTTGTGTTGGACAAAAGAAGTAAGCCGCTCATGCCGTGCTCGGAGAAGCGGGCGCGGTTGATGCTGGAGCGCGGTCGGGCCCGTGTCCACCGAATGGTGCCATTCACCATTCGGTTGGTGGATCGGCGGATGGAAGATTCCGTGTTGCAGCCCGTTCGGGTGAGTATCGCACCCGGCAGCAAAACCACGGGACTGGCCCTGTTGCGCGATTCGGAGACGGTGGATGCCACTGCGGGAGAAGTGACCCGGACTGCCGGTGTGCTCATGCTGCTGGAGTTGCAGCACCGGGGGCAGGCTATTCGGGATGCGTTGACCCAGCGTCTGGCCTTTCGCCGGCGGCGACGCGGAAATCTGCGGTATCGCGCACCGCGTTTCAACAATCGGACTCGCAAGGAAGGCTGGCTCGCTCCGTCTTTGCAGCATCGCGTCGATACGACAACAGCGTGGGTGGCACGATTGCGGCGCTGGGCCCCGATCACAGGGCTCTCGACGATGATCCACCGCTTTGATACCCAGCGGCTCCAGAACCCAGAGATCCAGGGCACAGAATACCAGCAAGGCACGCTCTTGGGATATGAGGTCCGGGAGTACCTGCTGGAGAAGTGGGGCCGGCAATGTGCCTACTGCGATGCGGAACACACGGCGCTGACTATTGACCATATCCACCCGAAAAGCCTGGGCGGCAGTGACCGGGTATCGAATCTCACCTTGGCCTGCTTTCCCTGCAATCAGAAAAAGAGCAATCAGGACGTGCGGGTGTTTCTGGCCCATGACCCCAAACGGCTGGCGCGTATCGAAGCGCAACGGAAAGCCCCTCTTCAGGATGCGGCGGCCGTGAACAGCACCCGCTGGGCGTTGTGGGGAAGACTCCGGGGCACGGGCCTAGACGTAGAAGTCGGTACCGGCGGACGGACGAAGTGGAATCGCAAACGGTTCAGCGTGCCGAAAGCCCACTGCCTCGACGCGGCTTGTGTCGGGCATGTCGATGCCATTCGGCGCTGGCAACAGCCCCTACTCAGCATCAAGGCCACGGGACGCGGCAGTTACCAGCGCACGCGTCTCACCCGCCACGGTTTCCCCCGCGGATATTTGACCCGAAACAAAAGCGCCTTCGGGTTCCAGACCGGGGATATGGTGAAAGCCGTGGTGACTACAGGCAAAAAAGTGGGTACCTATCTGGGCCGCGTCGCCATCCGCGCGAGTGGCCGTTTCAATATCCAGACCGGAAACGGGCTGATACAAGGCATCCATCATCGCTTTTGCACGCTGATTCAGCGGGCGGACGGTTATGGATATTCGTGGACGAAGAGAGCTTTGAACAAAGGAGATGCGGGAATGGGGGCGGCTTACGCCGCCGCGCTCTCCCTCCCCGGGATGAATCCTGGGGTTTCCCGCGCAAACTGATGACGTGGGACGAATACTTCACTGCCTGGCAGGCATGGACACACACCCATGGCGGGCACATGCCGCCTGTGCGCGACCAAGGGCGCGTGACGCCGCTGGGCCGCTGGTGCAACCAGCAACGGTATCTCCATAAGGCCGGCCGTCTGGACCCTGCGAAGGTCGCGCGTCTGACCGAGGCGGGGTTTTTCGGCGCGACGGAGGTCGGCGTGCCCCCACGCTTCCCCGAACCCGCCCTTCCCTCGCCGTCGGACGAGAATGCGGCACGCATCGTGACCGACCTCGCGATGTTGCTCGCGGATGGTCAACGGTACGGCACGATCTACGCCGACCCCCCATGGAAGTACGTCAATCGCGGCACGCGCGGGGCGGCGCAGGGGCACTATCAGGGCATGACGCTCGATGCGCTGGCCGCATTGCCCGTGGGTCAGCTCGCCGCCCCCGACGCCCATCTGCATCTGTGGATCACAAGCCCGCTGCTGCTGGACGCCGCCCGGCTCTTCGACGCCTGGGGTTTCGAGTATGTCTCGAGCTTCGTTTGGGATAAGGATCGCATGGGGATGGGGAATTACTGGCGCATCAATCACGAGTTCCTATTGCTCGGGGTTCGTGGGCAGGCTCGCTCGTTTCGGGTCAAAAACCTTCAGAGCGTCGCGCGACTCCCCCGCCGCAAGCACTCGGCGAAGCCCGAGCAAATCCGCGCCATGATCGAACAAGCCAGTCCCGGACCCTATCTGGAGCTCTTCGGGCGGCGCACCGCGCCCGGGTGGACCGTCTACGGCGATCAGGTGGCGACCGACCTCTTCGATCACAACACGATTCGTGACGAGACGCCGCGGCCGGCCCCGCCGGTTCCGGAGGCGCCCCACCAAACCGCTTTCGCTGATATGCCGCCGATTCGGGCGGTAGGAGGATCATCGTGAACCATACCGTTACCGCTGTTGCTCAACCCCTCTTATCGTCGTTGGACGAGGAGATTCTCGCGGCTATCGCCTTGCGATCCGGGGCGCCGCCCACGGCTTTACAGATCGCACAACGCTGTCCATCGGCCCATGAGACCCATGCGGTTTCCTTGCGCCTCCAGGTGCTAAAGCGCGCGGGTCTCATCCTGGCCTCGGGAGACGGGCGCCGGACCCGGTATCGGTTGGCCGCGCAGGTACGCCCCAAGAGCGCCAGCATTGCGCGACTGGGGCGCCGGGAAGACCCATTTGGTGAGGACCTGACCCCCGACACAACGCGGGTGCGCCGCGACATTCTGGTGGCCCTGGAGCGGGCCGGTCATCCCCTGAGCAAAGACGAACTTGTACCGCTCGTACCGAGCGCGCGCAGTCGTCATGAACTCTCGCAGCAGATCCATGTGCTACTCACGCGTGGCCACCTGGAGACGACGGCCACCAAGCCCCGGCTGTATTGGCGCACGACCAGTCAACTCGAACTCGACCTTACGAGCACCGAGGAGCCGTTCAAGCCCCAGCTGCGTCGACTGCGCCACGGCTGGGCCCTGCGTCTGCAACCGGGGCGCTCCGCCACCATCACGCCGCTGGCGCCCGGCATCACGGTGGCCAAGGCCGGCGCGACGGTCATCGGCATCGTGATCGACGACGCCCTCATTGGCGGCGCGTCATGACCTGGATGACAACCGCGTCCGGCGGACGCTTTGATTACGAGGCGCCCGAACTCGCCGAGATTCATATTGCAGACATCGCGCACGCCTTGGCGCAGATCTGCCGCTTCACGGGTCATACTCGCCGCTTTTACTCGGTTGCCCAACATTCGGTACTGGTCTCGCGGATCGTTCCGCCCGAGCACGCCCTTGCGGGGCTCATCCATGACGCCCACGAAGCCTACGTCGGTGACGTGGCCACACCCTTGAAGGATCATCTGCCCGGCTATCGCGAGGTAGAGGCGCGGGCCTGGTCGGCCGTGGCCACACGATTTGGCCTGAACCCTGTACTCCCGCCGTGCGTGAAACAGGCCGACATCATTGCGCTCGCAACCGAGCGCCGCGACCTTTTGCCGCGGGATGGGCGTGTGTGGAGAGTGCTCGAGAATATCGTACCGCGCTTCGAGCGCATCGAGCCTCTGGGCCCCGAAGCGGCGGAGGTCTTGTTCCTGTCCCGCTACCGAGAGATTGCGGCCGCTGCGCGCCGCGGCGTTGCGGCGGAACCGATGCCGTCACCGCGCTATCCGCGCCTGCGACGTGTCTTATACGCCCTGTTTGTTGGCGACGGCCAAATATAGAACTTCTCGGAGGATTCCTGATGTGTGAAGCCCTACAAAATTGCGATGCGTCAAACGACGCCCACACCGCTTTCGTCGAAGACGCTCCCGAATCGCGAACCAAGGCGGTCGACGTCGAATCCCCCGACGCCTTGTCGGCCTATCTGCGGACACTACACAAGCGTCCTCTGTTGACGACCGCCGAGGAAAAGGCGTTGGGGGCTCGCATTGCGCGCGGCGACCGTGCGGCCCATCGTCTCCTGGTCGAGGGCAATCTGCGGCTTGTGGTCATGCTCGCGCGGCGCTCTATGCGCAAGGCACGGCACTTGTCTTTCCTTGATCTGATCGCCGAAGGTAACATCGGACTCATGCATGCCGCGGACAAGTTCGATCCAGACCGTGGCTATCGCTTCTCGACCTACGCCGTGTGGTGGATTCGCCAGACCATCGAGCGTGCGATTATGAACCAAGACCGCATAGTGCGCACGCCCGTGCATGTCCGCAAGCGGACCGATCGTCTGCTGGCGGCCACGCAATCCCTTATCCGCCAGACAGGGCGCGCGCCATCGGTGAGCGAACTCGCGGACCGAACCCGGATCCCTGCCGCCGAGATCCCGCGCCTTCAGGCCCTCATGTATGACACGACCGTATCGGGCGACGAGTCATGGGACGAAGACGGGCGCCATACATTCCTGGACAGCCTGATCGACACCAGCCAGAAGGACCACAGTGACCACGTGGCCCGCAAAGAGGCCGCGATCCGACTGCACAGGGCTATAGTGAAACTCCCGCGCCGGCAGCAACAGGTGCTTCGGATGCGGTACGGGATCCCCGATGGTGACACCCATACGCTTGAGCGTGTCGCGGACCTCATCGGCGTGACACGCGAACGCGTTCGTCAAATCCAGATCGAGGCGATGCGGAAGCTGCGCGCCCTCCTCAACATCGACGCGGACTTGATCTAGGCGAAAAAAAAGCCCCGGAAACGTCCCGGGGCTCGATACTTGTGTGTTTTCACCGACCTTCTTGGTTTACCCTACAGTCGGTTACCCCGCCGGCAGGACGCGCACACGGCGCGCGTCTCCGACGATTTCCACCTTCTCCCCGACCTGGAACACCGTGCCCTTGACCGCGGGTTGCGGAATAGCAATGGCGTGTCCGTTCGGGAACATCACGGTGACCAGAACACCCGGCACGGTATGCTGGGAGCCCGCGAGGGTGCCGCCTAGCAGGCCGAGCACCCCTCCGATCAGCGCGCCCTTGCCGCCGCCAAAAATGGCACCGATCCCGGCGCCACCCGCCCCACCGGCCACGGCGCCGACTTTGGCACCACGCCCGGTTGCGCGGATGGTGATGTGTCGCACGGCCGCTACCGTGCCAAAAAACACTTTTTGGGTCTGCATCGATCCAGAGCCAGAGTACACGTTCGGTGTGAGCGGCGGTGGCGCGCACGCTGACAGGCTGGCCGCGAGAACGACGACAAACAGCAATCCCAGCTTTTTCATACACCCCTCCTTTTTTGGGGAACAACTTCGAAGGGGCCCCGTATGGGTGCCCCATACGGGAAATGCGGATTTTTGTTAAAAACCCGTGTTAGTGGGCATACTTCAAAAACGCGAACCCTAAAATCATCAGACCGGTCATAAGGCCGCCGAGCTTGATGATGAGTCTGTTTTCGAGCGCCTCCAAGTTCTCCTTGGTAGCGTAGGCCTTCAGGTCGTCCTTGGTGGCACAGGCCTTCAGGTTCTCCCCGAGCTTGGTGACCTCAGTACCGAGCCTGTTGACGTCCGTACCGAGCTTGGTGACCTCCGTACCGAGCCTGGTCACCTCTGTATCGAGCTTGGTGACCTCCGTACCGAGCCTGGTCACCTCTGTATCGAGCTTGGTGACCTCAGTACCGAGCCTGTTGACGTCCGTACCGAGCTTGGTGACCTCAGTACCGAGCCTGTTGACGTCCGTACCGAGCTTGGTGACCTCAGTACCGAGCCTGTTGACGTTTTCAGCAAGCCCGTTCACGTCCGCACCGAGCTTATTGGTGTCTGCCTTGGTTGCAAAGGTCTTCTCTGCGACCTCAAAGACCATAGCCACCTGCGCCTCGGCCTGCTTCTCCGGGACCCCGGCGGCTTGCAACTTCTTGATCATCGAATATGTGTCGAGCATGGTTGCGCTCACGTTGACGCCTCCTCCGATTATATCGCGAAAATCCGCAGGAGGCCTTCCCGCTGGGATGGCTCCCAAACGGGCACATTGGTGCTGTTCTTATAACACCCTCAGCTAGGGTGCCCGCTTGCGCAGGATGAAACGCTCTGATCCTAGATCGGGCCGCTTCAAAGCGCAAGGATTGCGGCCGCGACGTCCCGATTTAAAGAATGGCGCGGGAATTCCCATCCCCTTTAGGGGATTGGGATGAGAGCGCCTATTGGCCCTGGCACTTCTGTATATATCGCCGAATCACCTCTGCCGACACACCACCCGCAAGTTCCTACATAGTATGCTTGCGTCCAAAGCTGTTCACGTCCGCAAACCTTCTTGAGCCGGGGAAACTGTTCCCGTAATCTTCTGGAAGTAGAGCCTTTCAGCAGACTGCTTCGGTATCCACACGAAATGATAGGCAATTTGGTGGTGTGCCCAACGTGTCTTACCGGTTCGCATGGTATCGTTCATTTTGCGTAACTACTCGCCCCCTTAGCCATCAACGCTACGAGGCGCTTGACAATATAGGCGCCTGACGCTACGCTTCCCCCCATGTGAGGAACATGAGGGGTGGCGTGCGATGGGGGCGTATTTCGGATCGAAGGCGACATCAGGATTGTGTCAGGCGATCATAGCCCTGATGCCGCCCCATGACACCTATATCGAGACCCACTTAGGCGGCGGGGCGATCATGCAGCGCAAGGCCCCGGCGCTTCGCAATATCGGCATTGATCGCAATGAGCGGGCGCTGGAGAGATTCTCGTGCGGCTATCCGGTGGAACTGGTGCACGGCTGCGCCCACCGGTTCCTGGCCGAGTTTGATTATCGGGGCCGGGAACTCGTCTACTGCGACCCGCCCTACCTGCACGCCACGCGCAGCGGCGAGCGGCGCTATCGCTATGATTACGAGGAGGCCGATCACCGGGAGCTTCTGGCGTTGCTGAAGACGCTCCCCTGCCCGGTCATTCTCTCCGGCTACCCCTCGGCGCTGTACGATGAGGCGCTCTCGGGCTGGCAGAGCCTGGAGCTCCAGGTGATGAACCAGTCCGGGGTGCGCACCGAGAAACTGTGGTTCAACTTCGTGCCTGATCGGGTCCACTGGATACGCTATGCGGGGAAGAACCACACCGACCGCCAGCGGATCAAGCGCAAGGCCGAGAACTGGGGACAGCGCTATCAGGCCCTGCCGGCCGGAGAACGCCTGGCGGTGCTCGCCGCGCTCTTGGCCGTCGAGGCCGGCGGGT
>JAJZZU010000073.1 GCA_021797365.1 Pseudomonadota bacterium
CGACGAGATCGGCGCCGACATCGGCCCCCTTGGTGAAGATCCCGCCCCCTAAGCGCGCGAAGATCGAGATCAGAGAACCGCCGAAGGCGAGCCCCACGAGCGGCGAGACGTCTATATGGCCGGAGGCGGGCGCGAGCGCGCGCAAGACGGCGAAATAGCCGGTCACCCCCAAAAGACCGAGGCCGACCACCAAAAGCCCGGTAATCGCCCCGCCCCGAAAGGCCACGCGCAACGCGGCATTGATCCCGCCCGAGGCGGCGGCCGCCGTGCGCACATTCGAGCGCACCGAGACGTTCATGCCGATATAACCGGCCAGTCCGGACAGGATGGCGCCGATCGCAAAGCCTATGGCCGTAAGATGCTGCAGGAAGACGAAGATCAGGATGAAGAGTATGACGCCGACCAGTCCGATCGTGCGGTACTGGCGATTCAGATAGGCCTTGGCACCCTCCTGGATGGCATGCGCAATCTCGACCATACGCGCCGTGCCGGTCGGCTGCTTCATGACCCACAGAATGGAAACTCCCCCGTAAAATAACGCCAACAGGGCACAAACGAACACGACCGCAAGATCGACAGACATGCTATGGCTCCCCTAGGATGGTAACTGAAAAATCGTGCACGGCCTGGGGTGGGCGCCTGTTCATATTATGACTTCTTCAGCGCCAACCCTCCCTCGAACCGGGTCCCCGGCTCGAACCCAAAAACGCGGTCCAACCCGACTTCGCGGATCAAGCCGTCGACCGCGGCCTGCCCATGCTCCCGGAAGACCTCCGAGAGTATGAGCTTGGCCGCATTTCCGTTATAAAAGCCCCCGAACCCAGCTTGCACCTGCAAGAGCTCGCGGGCCTTGTCAATTGTCATGGCTAGACCTTGAATTCCCCGCCCAGCTTTTTCTTGACGGGCGCGTTCTTCAGCCGCACATATTGCGGCAGGCC
Source organism: Pseudomonadota bacterium (assembly GCA_021797365.1). The sequence goes on from JAJZZU010000073.1 coordinate 939, forward strand.
GTTTTTGTACGGCGGATAATCCTCCCCCTGGATGAGGGGCTCGAGATAGGTACGACACTTGCGGGTGATGCCAAAACCGTCCTCGGTGATATAGTCTTCCGGCATCTTCTTCTCGACATTGGCGACATCCGCCAGGTTGGCGACCCCGAGCTCCCACTTGTACGGGCGATTGGCCTTGCGAACGATGATGGGCATGACCGCGTTGTGTCCTTTCACGGCGAGCTCCACGGCGCGCCGGCCCAACGCATAGGCCTGCTCGACATCGGTCTGGGAGGCGATGTGGCGCGCGGCGCGCTGCAGATAGTCGGCAACCGCCCAGTGGTACTTGTACCCGAGTTTGTTCTTTATAAGCTGCGCGATCACCGGCGCCACACCCCCCAGTTGCGCATGGCCGAACGCATCCTTTAGGCCGCTCTCGGCCAGGAACTTCCCGTCCTTGCCCTTGACCCCCTCGGAGACCACGATGGCGCAATAGCCATGGGCCTTGACAACCTTATCGACGCGCGCGAGAAACGCCGCCTCGTCGAACACCCGCTCGGGAAACAGAATGATGTGCGGGGCGTCCCCCGCCTTCTCGGCCGCCAAGCCACCGGCCGCCGCGATCCAACCGGCATGCCGCCCCATGACCTCCATCACGAAGATCTTGGTCGACGTCTTGGCCATGCTCGCGACATCGAATGCCGCCTCACGGATGGATACCGCTACGTATTTGGCCACCGAGCCGAACCCCGGAGAACAATCCGTGAACGGCAAATCGTTGTCCACGGTCTTCGGCACCCCGACGCACACGATCGGGTAGCCCAGGCGTTCCCCGATCTGGGAGACCTTATGGGCGGTGTCCTGGGAATCGCCGCCGCCGTTGTAGAAGAAGTAGCCGATATCATGGGCCCGGAACACGTCGATGAGCCGCTCGTACTGGGCCTTGTTTTCCTCCAAACCCTTCAGCTTATAGCGGCATGAGCCGAAGGCACCGGCCGGGGTATGGCGCAGGGCGCGTATGGCCTCGACCGACTCCTTGCTGGTGTCGATCAAGTCCTCGGTCAGGGCCCCTATGATCCCATTGCGGCCGGCGTAGACCTTGCCAATCTTCGCTTTATACCGGCGCGCCGTCTCTATGACCCCGCAGGCGGAGGCGTTGATGACGGCGGTCACGCCACCTGACTGGGCATAAAACGCGTTCTTGGGCTTTGCCATGACTGTCTTTGTGCTCCTAGGACTGGATGAAAGGGAAAAGACATTGGATTCGGTATCAGGTATTCGGGCGGGGCGGTGAGTCGCGGCGGCTTTCGTGATCGGCCTGCAGCTGTAACAGGTGGGTTACGCACTCCCCGATGTCGTCATAGACGTCCCGGCCGGTCCCGTAATGCTCATTGGGACCGTAAAAGAACTGGCACCGGTAACGCCCCTCGCCGACCTTGAAAACAACGAAATTGGCGGCCCGTTCGGACCAGAAGATCGTGGGACAAATGGCCAGGGCGGTCGACTCGGGGTCGAGCCGCAGCTCACTGTCGGCGAGCTCCAAGGCCACCGCCTTACCGTAGCGCTCCGTCAGCGCCGAGCGCGCCACCCAGAGTTCGGTATCATTAAAGTCCGGTATTCCCGACATCGAGAACTCCCTCCGGAGGCGAGACCCTGCGGGGGCCCCGCAAAATGCCGTAAGCGTAGCGCAAAAGCGTCCGTAATACAGGATGTGTCGCAGATTTTTTTTATCCCCGTCTTCATCCCCTAAAAACATTGACGTCAAGGGATGCAGCGGGTAGCTTACGATATGGGACGGCCCTGCTCAGGGAAAACATATAAAAAACCTCTACTAGGTCAATTCAAAACCAAAGCGAGACAACCATGCGAATCGTGCTATTGGGAGCGCCGGGCTCCGGAAAAGGGACGCAATCGAAACTGCTGGTCGAAAAGTACAAGATCCCCCAAATCTCCACGGGTGACCTCCTCCGAGCGGCCGTCACGGCCGGGACCGAACTTGGCAAACGGGCCAAGGCGGCCATGGACCAGGGCCAGCTCGTAAGCGATGAGATCGTGCTTGGTATGATCCAGGACAGGTTGAGTCAACCCGACGCAAAAAACGGCTTCATCCTCGACGGTTTCCCCCGCAACAACCCACAAGCACAAGCCCTTGACTCTCTGCTCGCCCGCCTGGGCCAGCCTCTGCAGCTTGCGCTCCTCGTCGACGTCAATACCGAGGTCCTTTTAAAGCGCCTGACGGGACGGCGCACCTGCGCCAAGTGCGGCCAGATGTATAACGTCTATTTTCAGCCGCCCAAGGTTCCGGGGCGTTGCGACAAGTGCGGGGGGGAGCTGCAGCAGCGGTCCGACGACAACGAAGAGACGATCCGCAAGCGCCTCGAGATCTACGAGCAGCAGACCGCCCCGCTCATCACCTACTACAAGAGTCAGAATAAGCTGCGCCGCGTCGTCGGCGAGGGCGATGTCCAGGAGATATTCCGCACGGTGGTGGCGATCATCGAGGGCCATATCCACCCCCTCGCCACGTTGCGGCCGGCCATGACGGCACCGGCGCCCGCCAAGCCGAAGGGGCCATCCGTGAAGCCGCAGGCGGCAAACCCCGCGCGAAACGAGGCCGCTTTGCAAAGTGCGGCCCAGGCCAAGAAGGCCGCTCCGAAGAAGAAGGCCCCGGCCAAGAAGGCCGCCCCGAAGAAGGCGGTAGTCAAGCAGGCCGCCTCAAAGAAGGCCGCTCCGAAGAAGGCCGCCGTCAAGAAGACCGTACCCAAGAAGGCGGCTGTGAAGAAGACCTCGGCCAAGAAGATCGCGCCCAAGAAGAAGGCCCCGGCCAAGAAGGCCGCCCCGAAGAAGAAGGGCGCCCCGAAGAAGGTCGCACCCAAAAAGGCGGCTGTGAAGAAGAAGGCCGCCGTCAAGGGTCGTCGCTAGAAATCCCGGCAAACGGGCTCCCTGGAGTCCGTTTGCCGTTCAGGCGGCGAACCCCTTCCCGGAAAACCCAAAGCGCGCTAGTCTGGCGCCATGTCATTCGATAATAGTCGTGCCCCGTTCCCCGCGACCCGCATGCGGCGTATTCGCCGGCAGAGATTTTCTCGTGATCTCGTGCGCGAGCACTCATTAACGGCATCCCACCTCATCATGCCTGCGTTTGTTCTTGAAGGCCGGGATCGGAGTGAGGACATAGCGGCGCTACCGGGCATCCAGCGACTGTCCGTCGACCGCCTGGTGAGTGCGGCAAGGACATGGGCCGCGGACGGCATTGCGGCGATTGCCTTGTTTCCCGTCGTGCCCCGGGAGAAAAAATCAGCCCAGGCGGAGGAGGCCTTCAATCCGGAGGGGCTTGCGCAAACCGCGGTGCGCGCCCTGAAGGCGGCCCTCCCCGGTCTCGGGGTCATTACGGATGTCGCCCTCGATCCGTTCACCATCCATGGGCAGGACGGCGTTATCGACGAATCCGGCTACGTCATGAACGACGAGACCACGGAGATCCTGGTCCGCCAGGCCCTGAGCCACGCCCATGCGGGCGCCGACATCGTGGCGCCCTCCGACATGATGGACGGCAGGGTGGGGGCCATTCGCATGGCCCTCGAGGCCGAGGGCTTCCGCCATACCCAGATTCTGGCCTACGCGGCCAAATACGCCTCGGCCTTTTACGGGCCCTTCCGGGATGCCGTGGGGTCAGGCGAGGCGCTCGGCCAAGCGGACAAATCGACCTATCAGATGGACCCGGCCAACGGCAACGAGGCGCTTCACGAGGTGGCGATGGATCTCGCGGAAGGGGCGGACATGGTGATGGTAAAGCCCGGCCTCCCCTACCTCGACGTCATACACCGCATCAAGGAGACATTCCGGGTGCCGACCCTGGCCTACCATGTCAGCGGGGAATACGCCATGCTGAAGGCCGCCGCGGCAAATGGCTGGCTCGACGAGCGCAAGGTCGTCTGGGAGTCCTTGATCGCCTTGCGCCGGGCGGGGGCGGACGGCATATTGACCTATTACGCGGCCACCGTCGCCCGCTGGCTGCGCGAACGCACCCAACCCTAGAGGGGGCGCGAATCCGTGGCGCCGAGGATCTCGGTCTCGATCTGCTCCAGGCTCGTGTGGCGCACGTCCTTGCCCTTCACGAGATAAATGACGTACTCGCAAATGTTACGGGCGTGATCGCCGATACGCTCGAGCGCGCGCATCGCCCATATCACATTCAGGACGCGCGAAATCGTCCGCGGGTCCTCCATCATGAAGGTGATCATCTGGCGCATCAGGCCGTCATATTCCTTGTCCACCTGACGGTCTTCGCGCGCGACGCGTACCGCCGCCCCCATGTCGAGGCGCGCGAACGCATCCAAGGCGTCATGCACCATCTGCCGGACATGGTTCCCTAACGACTGGACCTCCACGTATCCATCCTTGGGGCGTTCCTCGGCCGCCAGACGCACCGCCATGCGCCCGATCTTCTCCGCCTCGTCTCCAATCCGCTCCAGGTCGGTGATCGTCTTGACCACCGCCATCACCAGACGCAGATCGCTCGCGGTCGGCTGACGCCGGGCAATGATCTGATTGCACTCCTCGTCGATGGTCACATCCATCTTGTTGACCTTGTAGTCGTTCTTTATGACTTCGTCGCCAAGGACAGAGTCGCCCTTCACCAAGGCCGCCATGGCATCGACGATCTGCTGTTCGACAAGGCCGCCCATGTGGAGCACGCGTGTGCGGATTTCCTCAAGCTCGGTGTTGTAGCGGCGCGAGATGTGCGGATTGATATGAGGCTCCATGGTCACTCCTGGCTTTATCAGCCGTAACGCCCGGTAATGTAGTCCTCTGTCTGCTTGGACATCGGGTTGGTGAAGATGGCATTCGTGTCGTTGAACTCGACGACCCGACCCAGGTACATAAAGGCAGTATAGTCGGAAACGCGCGCCGCTTGCTGCATATTATGGGTCACGATCACGATCGTATAATTCTGCTTCAGCTCGTAGATGAGTTCCTCGATTTTCAAGGTCGATATCGGGTCAAGGGCCGATGCCGGCTCGTCTAGCAACAGAACCTCGGGCTTTAGGGCCACGGCGCGCGCCATGCACAGGCGCTGCTGCTGACCCCCCGACAGGCTCATGCCGCTTTGCCCAAGCTTCGCGCTCACCTCGTCCCACAGGGCCACTTGGCGCAAGGCCTCCTCGACGCGGTCATCCAGCTCGGCCTTCGGGAGGCGTTCGTAGAGCCGGATACCGAACGCCACATTCTCGTAGATGGACATGGGGAAGGGTGTCGGTTTCTGAAACACCATCCCGATGCGCGAGCGCAGGCGGTAGAGGTCCTCGCCGGGCAACAACACATTGCGGTCGTCGAGCCAGATCTCGCCCGTGGCCCTCTGGTCGGGATAGAGCTCATACATGCGGTTGAAGGTGCGCAACAAGGTCGACTTGCCGCAACCAGACGGCCCGATGAACGCCGTCACCATATTTGTGGCTACAGCGAGGTTGATATCGTGAAGGGCGGCCTCCTTCCCGTAATAGAAGTGCAAGTTCCGGATCGTGATCTTGGTGGCGTTCTGCGCGGGTTCCATCGGTAGGGATCCTGCCCGTTCTTCAGCGTGTGGATGCGACTCCCAAGGGGCGGGGCGCTGGCCCCATTATGCCACAGCTCTTCCAGGAGTCGGCACGATGGGCGCGGCGATGCCACCGGCGAACGCCTCGAAAAGACGTGGCGACGCCAGTCGCACGCAGCCCGCCATCGCCCGCGTGCCCTGGGCGATGGCGGCTAGAAGTCGTACTCGAGCATCAGCCGGTTGTAGACAAAACGGTGGACGACCGGCAGGTTGTGCGCGATGCCGACGCGATCGCGGATCGAGAGCCCCTTCAAGGGGCCGCTTAGGAAGTAGGTCAGATCCAGATCCGCCTCGTTGGTGCGCGCCGAGGCGTAACCGCTATAGAGGGTATTGAAGTAATCCGCGAAGCTCGCGATCAGGCGGACCTTGTGTTGGAGCAGGAAGGCCGTGGCCGAGATCTTGACGGCGTGACCGGTAGTCTTGCGGTCGATCATGCCCTGGATCATGGAGGTGGTATACAGGGGGTCGGTGGCGTAGCCGGTCGTGTACGGCGAGACCACGTCGCCGTTTCCGAAGGCCCCGGCATGGGCCGGCAGATCGTCGTACCCCAGGCTGAGCTCATCTCCGGCACGCTTGACCCCGACTACCGCGCCATACACCGTGGCGTTGACCGGGCCCAGATATTGCGGTCCGGAGCCGGTCTCGCGCACCACCTGGGCACCGACGAAGGGCGTGAGGCCGGCCACGCCAGGCAGCGCGTAAGAACCCTGGGCATAGGCCATCTTGGCGAGGTCATAGAATTGATAACCCCACACCGCAGCCTTCAGGCCGCTGGCGTCGTAATCGGCACCGACAGCGGCCGCTCCGGTTTCCCGACGGCCGGCGAGACCGCCCGTACCGCCGATATTGAAGGTGCCCGTCGAGTTGTAAAGGTCTGTGCGCGAAAACTCATCGGACGTCCGGCTCTTGAAGCGCGTGATGCGCATGGCCGAGATCGTAAGCCCCGTCATCGGCCGCACGGCCGCCAGCAACGCCTGGTAGGTGGCAGGGATCATGCGCGAGTCGGAGGCATTGATCCAGGGATTGGCGATGGACTGGTCGCCGGCGCGCACCAGGACCCGGCGATTGTCATATTGGACAAAGGCCTGGCCGAGCGTATTGATCCCGTCGTAACCCGCGAGCGTGCCGTCCACCAGGGCATGGTTGGCGTTATTCAGGCCGAGGTTGTGCGCGGTATAGAAGCTAAGCCCCGCCGAGAAGCCGTAGACCGACCCGCTCAAGACATTGAGCGCACCACCCAGGGCGAAGGCCTGCTGGCCGGCCACCGGCCCGCTATAGTGACGCGTGAAGTCATAGGCGCGGATATCGCCGTTGACCTTCATGCCCCCGAAAAAGCCCTTGCCGGCATGGGCATCGCCGGCACCGACGCAGATCAGCACGGCACCCGCGAGTGCCGCCCGAGAAATGTGTTTCATACTCCCCCTCGTTTAAGTGAAGGGCCCGGTCGATTCCCCAGGCAGGGTCGACCGTGCCGTCCCCGGCATCGTAGGGGCACTATATGACAGATTCCTTACAGCTGTCTCCATCTTGACATAAATTGCGAAGCCGGCCGGCCCGCTGCCAGGATAGCGACCGCGATCAGGGCGCCCCAAGGGACGGCCGCACCTGTGCGCGCATGCGCGCACAGGCATTCCTCCTGGCCGCCGGGCGCGGACGATCCAGGCCAGCCAGGGTATCGGTGACGGCGCCGTGGGCACAGCCCTTTGACCATACCCTCCGTGTGCCACCACCTGCGACTGCCGAAGAAGTCTTTAAGGCCCTTTGCGAAACGCCCAGGCCCGCCCGAGACCCTGCGGCCCAAAACGCCCGATACCCGTCTAGCCCCTACATCCCCAAAGAGGCGATGCATCGCTCCTTGAGCGTGCAACCATATTGGCTCGTAAATAATCGCTCTTTACTTCTCGGAAACGGATCATCGACCGAAATGGCCTCGCAGATTTTGCCCCTGTCACGCGACATCACGACAATCTTCTGGCTCAAATACATGGCCTCCTCCACGTCGTGCGTCACAAAAATCACCGTCACCTTGGTCTCCCGCCAGATTTCCATGAGACTATTTTGTAATGTCGCCCTCATCTGCGCATCGAGCGCCCCGAATGGCTCGTCCATAAGCAAGACCGAAGGCGCATTGGCAAGCGCCCGGGCGATCTCGGCGCGGTGTTGCATTCCGCCAGACAGCATCTTCGGATAGTAGTCGTCGTAGCCAGAAAGGCCGACCATTTCGATATATCTCCCGGCGATCCGATTGGCCTCCTCTTTCGACACGCCCCTCTGCATGGGTCCAAAACGGACGTTCTCCACGACAGTCTTCCACGGAAACAAGGTGTGTTGTTGAAATACGATGCCCAATTCCGCCGCCGGTCCGGTTATCTCACACCCATCCAAGAGTATCTGGCCGGAAAGCGGTCTGTAATGCCCGCCTATGGCGTTCAGGAGGGTGCTCTTTCCGCAGCCAGAAGATCCAATAATGGACGTAAACGAGCCGCTCTCGCACTTTAGGCTAAAGTCCTCTACGATCGGCTTCACAAAACCGAATCTCCTGAAGCCCAGCGTCAAGCTCTTGACGTCTATATTCCCAATATGCCTCATGAGTCCCTCCTTTCATGGGCGCCCGATCTTAGTCCGCCCAGGGAACCATCTTGCGTTTCAGCCAGTAAATGGACCCCGTGCTCACACTACTCAAAAGTCCTATGGTAAGCATGCCGACGATGATGTTTCCATATTGTATGAGCTGATAGGACTCCCATGTGAAATAGCCGATGCCGTAGCGGCCACTGATCATCTCGCCGGCGAGGAGCGCAAACCACGCCCCACCCATGCCAAGCGCCATGCCGACCGTGATGTTGGGGACCGCGTAAGGCATGACCACGTGAAGCATGACGCCCACCCTGTTGGCGCCCAAGGACCGCGCCGCCTTTACGAGCTCGCTCGGCACGCGGCGCACGCCATCCCAGGTATTTAGAACGATCGGGAAGACCGCGCCCAAAAACGTGATGAATATGATGCTCTGCTCAGTGGTTGGCCAAGCCAGGATGGCCATGGGGACCCAAGCGATCGCGGGTATCGGCCGCGTCAACTCGATATAGGGCGCTATGATAAGCCGCATGAAGGTGCTATAGCCCATCGCGACCCCCGCGGCCACACCCA
>JAJZZU010000074.1 GCA_021797365.1 Pseudomonadota bacterium
GGGGTGCGGGCTCGAATAACTCATGCCCATCACGGTGCCGGCCGCGAGACAATCGGCAAAAAACTCCGCCGCCCGTTGCTCGGCAAGCAGGCTATCGGCATAGCGCGCCTCTTCCGGCCAGATGTGGGTCGCAAGCCATGGCAGAAGGTCTTGGGCATAGCGCCCGCGAACCGCATGTTGCACCCAGTGGATGTGGACGTCGGCAAAGCCTGGCAGGATCACGCCATCGAGTTTCACCGGTTCCCAGGGGTAATTCTTGACCACGTCATCGAAGCGTCCCACGGCGCGGACCACGCCATCTAGGACAAGCAGGCCGGCGTCGTCCAGGAACTGCCATGACTGGACGTCGACAGGGTTCAAGAGCGCCGCCCGAAACAGGGTCATGAGGCGATGAGGCCGGCAAGTGCCGCGCGCAGGTTGGCCGAAGGCGCGGTGGCCCCGAATATCCCTCCCTGCATGCTGATCATGCTGATCGCCGCCTCGTAGTGACGCTTTTCCGTTGCGCCGGTACAGTCGGTCAGGAGCAGGCATTCGAAGCCCCGGTCATTGGCCTCGCGCATGGTGGTATGCACGCACACATCGGTCGTGATCCCGGTGAGAATGAGATGGGTCACGCCCATCGTCCGCAGGATGTGCTCGAGGTCGGTGGCATAGAAGCTGCCCTTGCCGGGCTTATCGATGATGATCTCCCCGGCCGCCGGACGCAATTCCGGGACGATCTCCCAACCTGGTTCGCCGCGCACCAGGATGCGTCCGCAGGGTCCGGGCTCGCCGATCCCGGGACACACCTTGCGGCTACGCCACCCCTTGTTCGCCGGCAGGTCCACGAGTTCCGGTCTATGTCCCTCGCGGGTATGGATGACACGCATCTCCGGGACCTTGCGCACGAGTTCCAAGGTCTCCCGGATCGGCGCGATGGCCGCACGCGTCAGGTTCAGGTCGTAGCCCATGGTGTCCACGTAGCCGCCCTCTCCGCAGAAATCGGTCTGCATGTCGATGATGAGAAAGGCGGTCTTGGCGGCATACGCCGTCTCGTCGAATGGCCAGCGATACGGTGCCGCTTCGACATGAAATCCCGTCATTACTATCCTCCTATTCGCTTTTGTCGTTGTCGATGAACGCCACGGGGGCTTGCCATTGGATCAATACTAAGCAGCCCTCGCGGCTGTACACGGAGTGGCGGCTTCCTGCCGGATTGAACACATAGGAGCCGGCCTGGTAGTCGCCGTGCTCGTCACTCTGGCTGCCCTGGATCACGAAGATGTGTTCGTCTCCGGTGTGGAGGTGCAGCGGTACGCGCGCGCCGGGGATATAAGAGAGCAGCGCGATGCGTAGGTATGTCCCCTGGAAGAGTTCGCGGATACGGATCCCGGGCCGCAGCACCTGCCACTGCGGGCTGTCCTGAGTCAGGTCCGACGGGGTCAGGACATAGCGCGTGACCGCGCTTGCCAAGCGCCCGCGCCCATCGTCCGGGTCGGATTCCTCGGTGTGAGATCGTGCCGGCGCATTCTCTTTTGATTTCATGAATCGGTCTCGGGCCTGGGATTTTTCAGTCTGCCGTTGACGGGACCGAAGCAGTAAACGTGCCAAGCCGGCCGACTTAAGACTGGCAAGGTTCTGTCACGCCGCCCGCGCCGTTCGTGGTGATGGCCTCACCGTTTTCGTGCATCCCCGGAACGCCCGTGCCCTAGCAAGGGGCGCCCTTGCGGCGCGCCGGGCGGATATCCGGGTCTACCGCTTGGCGAGGGAGTGGTGGCGCCACAGGCAGACTCGGGCGTTGTTATCAGGCGCAAATGCGTGCGTTGTGAACGATTCGAGGCGCGCGGCATGGACCGCGACCGGCATAAGCCCGAGTCGGCACGAAAAATGCTATGTACACATCGATGCATAACGATGACAGGTTCGGGACGACTCTCTTGAAGGACGCGCCTTTACGCAAAGACGGGGCTGAAAAGGTGCGCGGCACGGCGCGCTATGTGGCCGACATCAGCTATCCGGGCATGCTCCATGCCGCGACGTTGCGTACGCGCCTGCCTGGCGGCACAGTCGTCTCGATCCGCTTCGATGACCATGTGCCCTGGAACGAATATGTGGTGGTGACGGCCGCAGACATACCCGGGGTCAATGCCGTCAAGATGATTGAGACAGACCAGCCGGTGCTGGTGGAAACACAGTATCGCCACGCAGGTGAGCCGGTGGTGCTGGTCGCGCACCCCGAGCCGCGGGCCTTGGCGTGCGCCTTGGCGGCCATTCACATAGAAGAACGGCCGTGTGCCGAGCCGCCGGTCTTTACTATCGAGGAGGCCTTGCGCCTGGATACTCGGCGGATTGTCGCCGACAACGTCTACCGTGATTACCTCATGGAAAAGGGCTCGGTAATGGACGCTGAGAACGGACCCTGCCGTGTGTTTGAAGGGGAATACCACACCGGGGCGCAGGAGCATCTCTATATCGAACCGCAGGGCATGATAGCGCGCGTGGAAGACGGCGTTCTGACCGTCGAGGGGTCGCTGCAATGTCCGTACTACGTCCATGCGGCACTGGTGTACGCGACCGGCCTGCCGGAAGAACGCGTACGCGTCCTGCAATGCGCGACCGGCGGCGCGTTCGGGGGCAAGGAGGAGTATCCGTCGCATATCGCCTGCCATGCGGCGCTACTCACCCTGAAGGCCGGCGGCCGGCCGGTGGCGCTCATCTATGGGCGCGGCGAGGATATGGCGGTGACGCCCAAGCGCCATCCCTCGCGTTCGCGTGTGCGTCTCGGCGCAAGCCACGATGGTCGCCTGCGTTTCATCGACATCGACTTCGCGATCGATGGGGGCGCCTATCTCACCTTGAGCCCGGTAGTCTTGTCGCGCGGCGTCATCCATGCCGCCGGACCTTATCGTTGCGACAATATTCGCGTACGCGGCCGCGCGGTGGCGACCAGTCACCCGCCATTCGGCGCCTTCCGGGGGTTCGGGGCACCGCAGAGCATTTTCGCCCTGGAGGCCGCCCTCGACGGGCTGGCGCGTGTTCTCGGGATGGCGCCGGATGTGCTGCGCCGGCGCAACGTCCTCGCCCCCGGGGATATCTCGCCGGCCGGACAGGGCATCGAGGGACCGGTCGATATGCAGCGGGTCATCGATCAGGCCCTGGAGGTCTGCGGCTATCGCACCAAGGTCGAGGCCTACCGCCGCTGGAATACGCAGCAGGGCGCCACCCGCAAGGGCATAGGACTCGCCACCTTCTACCATGGCGCGGGATTTACCGGCAACGGTGAGCTTGCATTGCGCTCACGGGCCGGCCTACGCGTGGGCCCCAAAGGCCTCGTGGAGATCCTGACATCGACCACCGAGATGGGGCAAGGCATGCAGACGACGCTCTCCCGGATCGTCGCCGAGGCCCTGCGCATCCCTTATGAAGGGGTCGTGGTGGCAAGGCCCGATACCCGTGACGTGCCCAATTCAGGCCCGACGGTGGCGTCACGGACGTGCATGGTGGTGGGGGCGATCCTCACGCAGGCCGCGCACGATCTCATGGCCCGATTGCGCGCCCATGCCATGCTGCCGTCCGCCTACGATTACGACGAATTCCGCGCTGCCTGCGCACGCCTCCATGCCGCCGAGGGTGTCACGACCGTCATTGCCGACTACCGGCATCCGCCAGGCAGTAAGTGGGACGAGTCGACCTTTCAGGGGAGTCCTTATGCGAGCTTTGCGTGGGCCTGCTACGTGGCCGAGGTCGAGGTCGACGTTGCCACCGGGGAGGTGTGCATTCTCGACTTCACGGCAGTTCAGGAGGTGGGGCGGGTCGTCCATCCAACGGTGGCGGCCGGCCAGATCGCAGGCGGCGTGGTACAGGGCATAGGCTACGCCTTGTTCGAGGACGTACAGTTCGGGGCGGATGGGCAGATGGCCAATAATCGTGTCACGAACTACATCATCCCGACCAGCGCCGACATTCCACCGATACGAGTATTGTTCCAGGAATCCCGGCACGGCGCAGGTCCTGGTGGTGCCGCCGGAATAGGCGAGTTGCCGATGGACGGACCCGCGCCGGCGATCATAAACGCCATAAATGCCGCGCTTGGCACCGACATTCGGCATGTGCCGGCGATGCCGGAGCATATCCTGGCGGCCATGGATCGGAGGTGTTCATGACAGTTCCATGTCGGTTTCTCGTAAATGGATCGACGGTCCACGGAAGTTTTCCACCGATGCGCCGTCTGCTCGATGTATTGCGCGACGAGTGCGGCTTGACCGCGACCAAGGAGGGTTGCGGGGAGGGCGAGTGCGGATCGTGCTCGGTGCTGCTCGATGGTGTGCTGGTGAATAGCTGCCTTGTGCCGGTGGCCGAGGTCAACGGTCGCGAGGTGACGACGCTCGAGGGCCTGCCTGCAGACGACCCCCTGTTCGCGGCATTCGCGGCCACGGGGGGGACGCAGTGTGGCATCTGTACCCCGGGCATGATCATGGCCGCGCGCGCCTTATTGAACGATCACCCGTGTCCCGATCTTGCAAAGATCCGCGAGGCGCTGGCGGGCAACCTGTGCCGATGCACGGGCTACGGAGGGATCTACGCCGCCATCCGCGCGGCCTCGGGGCAGGGCGAGTGAGCATGTCCTGGTATGCCCCACACCACCTGGATGAGGCCTTGGCGTTGCTGGCCAGGCGTCCCCATATGAGGTTGGTCGCCGGTGGGACCGACATCATGGTCGGCTGCGAGGCGCACGCCGAGGGTAGTGAATATCTGAGCCTCTCCGGCGTGGGCGGCCTGCGGGGCATCCGCGAGACGCCTGCGGGCGTGACGATCGGTGCGCTCACAACCATGACCGAGATCGGGCAGCACCCCGCCGTTTGCCGGGATCTGCCGGCCCTGGCCGCCTCGGCGCGGGCGACCGGGGCGGTCGCGATACAAAACCGTGCAACCCTGGGCGGCAACATCATGAACGCCTCGCCGGCGGCCGATAACGCCCCGGCCTTGCTGGCCTACGGGGCATCGGTGGTGCTCATGTCGGCCGGAGGCTCGCGGCACGTCCCTTACGAGCGATTCCACGAAGGATACAAGGCCACGGCACGGCGCCCGGGGGAGATCCTGGGGGAGATCTTTGTGCCGTTCCCCCCGCCACAGGCTCGTCATTATTTTCGCAAGGTTGGAACGAGGCGCGCCCAGGCCATCAGCAAGGTGGGTCTCGCGGCCTTGTTGGCCGGCGCCCCCGGCGCCTGGCAGTGCGTGCGTTTCGGTTTCGCGAGTGTGGCCGCGACCCCGATCCTTGCGCGCGCGCTCGCTGCGGCCATCACGGGTGCGGCTTGCGGCCTGCCCGACGATGAGAGTCTGGCCGAGGCGCTAGGACGTGATCTGGCCGCCCGCGATGATACCCGCTCGACCGCCGAGTACCGTCGGCGCGTCGCCATGAACCTGGTGCGCGAGGCCCTCGCGCCGTGGAGACATCAAGGAGGTTTCAATGCCAGCGACTAAGGAGAGGGCAGTATTCGATGTGCCGCTCATGGATGCCACCGCCGACAACATCAAGGACTACGGCGTCTTGATAGGTGCCGAGGTCCACAGACCAGGCCTTGCGATCCCGTTCTATGCAAGCGTCGAGGAGGGACAGAATCTGGAGTTCGTCTACCACGGGCGCGCGGTCGTGCGCACCGCGCGTATCAGCAAGCGGTCCTCGGAGCTCATATGGTTCGAACGGCATCTGCGCATGACCCAACTTTTCATAGGACTCGGCGATCAGCCGTTTGTCATGGTCCTGGCCAAGCCCAATCATGAGGCCGGCCGGCGTGTACCGGACTTCGCGGACATGGTGGCATTCCGGTTGCCTGCCGGACACGGGGTCATGATCCACAAGGGGACCTGGCATGACTTCCCGATGGCGATCGACAAGCCGGTAACGGTATTTACCGCCAATTCCGAAGAGGTGGTGAACGCCTTGTGCGCGGTGTCGGGTCCCCAGGAGATCGACGACGGGGATGTGTTCAAGATCGATATCGCCGCCCATACCGGGTGCATTCCCAGGGTTCCGTTCTGATGCGGGCCGATGTCCATTCCTTTGCCGCGGCGGCCCCGGACGATGTCGAAGGGTTGGCGCGCGCCTTGCGGGACCGGCGTATCGCCGCCGCCGATATCGTGGCTGTCATCGGCAAGACCGAGGGCAACGGCGCGGGCAACGATTTCACGCGGGCCATGGCGACACAGGCCTTCACGCGGCTATTGGCCGAATATCTGGCGATCCCGGAACGAGACGTCGAGCGCCGCGTCATGCTGTCGTTCTCGGGGGGCTCCGAAGGCGTCATAACGCCCCATTACCTAGTGTGCACGAAAACCGGGGTCGTGGCGCCAGGTGAACCCGCGACGCGCAAATGTCTGGCCCTCGCGGCGAGCCGCACGCGACCGCTCGATCCCGAAGAGGCGGGGACCATGGTCATGGTGCGTGAGACCGAGGCGGCTATGCGCCGGGCGATGTCCGAGCTGCGCGTGCCCCCGGACGATGTGCATCTCGTGCATGTCAAGGCGGCGCTGCCGGCGGTAGCGCCCGGCGCCATACACCCGCCGCGCTGCACCATGGTCCATGCGCGCGCCGCTTCGGCTCTGGGGGTGGCGGCCGCGCTCGGCGAGGTCGACGGTGACGCGCTTACCGATGACGCCATAGCGACGCGTCTCGAACTCTACTCGCAGGTAGCCAATGTCTCGGCCAAGCCCGGCGTTTGCGCAAGCGAGATTTTGGTGTTCGCGAACTCCCCTTACTGGGATAGCCCGTGCCGCATCCATCACGCCGTAATGCGCGACATTATCGACATAGAGCCGGTACGCGCGCTGTTGGCCACCGCCGGCCTGTCTACGTGCGGGCAGCTCGCGCCCGACCAGGCGCGGCGTATCCGTGCCATATTCGCCAAATCCGATGCCGATCCCAGCCATAGTATCCGTGGTCGCCGCCATACCATGTGGACCGACGAGGATTTCAGCGACATGCGCTATTCGCGGTGCGTGGTGGGCGCCGTACTCGCGGCCCTGACGGGGACCACGGCAGTTTATGTCTCCACGCGCGCCGAACACATGGGACCGCCAGGAGGGGGGCCTGTGGCGGTGATCGTCGATGAAACCTGAGGGGCCATTGGTCGAGGTGGTGGTGACGCAGGTGGCGGGGTCGGCGCCGACCGCAGTTGGGGATTCCTTGTATCTCGGTGCCTCCGGTTGGCGAGGCTCGGTAGGGGGCGGCGCCATCGAAGAGGCCCTTAAGACGCGGGCCGTTACGTGCCGCGAACAGGGCATCGGGGCGGTCGTGGAATTTTCACTCAATAGTGAGCACGACCAATGCTGCGGAGGGCGTGTAGCGGCGATCATCTGTCCCATCCCGCCGGCGGCGGAACCTTGGCTTCAGCAGGATCTACCCCGTCTCTATGGCTGGGATCACCGGGAACGGCCGCGGCTTATGGGGGCTTGGTGGCAGGGCCGCTGGCATCCGGCTGCGGCCGATCATATCCCGGATCCGGCCGTGCCGGAATGGCCTGCCGGTCTTCGTGTCGCGCAGAGTGGGACATATTTTTGGAAGCGCGCGGCAATCAGACATCCGTTATGGCTCTTTGGCGCCGGCCATGTCAGTGCTGCGATCGCGGCATTTGCCTGCCGCCTCGGATATGACGTTTCGGTGTTCGATACGCGCCTGGAGTGGAACAATGCGGAGCGCTTCCCGCCGGGGGCCACTCGTCATATCGCCGCCATGCCGCCTGCCGAAGACACAAGCCCCCCACCATCGGCGCTCGTCATGACCCATAGCCATGGTCTCGATTTTGCTATCACCACGGCGCTCCTGGCGCGCCCCATCGATTACCTGGGCGTGATCGGCAGCCGGACGAAGGCCGCGCTGTTCCGAAAACGCCTCCGCGACCACGGCTATGGTGACAAAGAGCTTGCCAAGCTGCATATGCCGATGGGGTTCCCCGGTCTCGGGAAGAAACCATACGAGGTGGCGGTGGCGGTTCTTGCCGAACTTCTGCAAAGGCGCCAGGGAGGGATGTCGTGATGGCCGTGGTATTGGCCGGCGGCCGCTCATTCCGGGCCCATGCCCCCAAGGGCTGCCGGCCTATCGAGGGCCGCCCCTGGCTTTACCGCCAATGTCGCCGATTGCGCTCGCGAGGTTTCGCGCAGGTGCGCGTCGTGCTCGGGTTCTCGGCTATGAACACCGCGCGTTGCGTGCCGCCAGGGGTCCGCAGGATCTGGAACAGGGACCGGGCGGGCGGGCCGTTCGCAAGTCTGCGCGCGGGCGTGCGCGGCGCACATGGCGCCGTGCTCGTGGTTTTGGTGGATGCTTGGCCCCCTTCGTCGGCCACGATCTATCGGCTTCGCCAGGGACTGCGCGGGGCGTCTGCCGCCACCCCCACCTGGCGTGGGCGGGGCGGGCATCCGGCCTTGCTTTCACGGGATCTCGCGAGTGCCATCGCCGGGCACGCGAATCCGGCTGAAGGGCGCCTTGATCGCGTGCTCGCGTCGAGTGGCGCACGCCGCGTTGCCGTACAGGATCGCTCGATACGGCGCAACATGAATCGGCGCAGGGATTGGGCGTTCTACCTGCGATATCGCAAGCTAAGGAGGCCGCTATGGACGGGGTAGCGTCGCGCGTCAGTGCATCGGCTATTTATGAAAGCCTAAAGGAGATGATCTTGAGTTTCGAGATTTATCCCGGGAGCCGTATTACCGAGTCCGACCTCGCGGCGTTTTTTGGGGTGAGCCGCACGCCCGTGCGCGAGGCCCTGCAACGCCTGGCCCAGGAAGGACAGGTCAGTATCCGCACCAAGCAGGGGTGCTTCGTGCGCCAGATCAGCATATCCGAGCTTGCGCAGTTTTACCGGGTACGCACCGCGATCGAATGCCTGTCTTTGGAGATTGCCGCGAGATCCATGGCCAAAGAGGCGCTGTGGGCGCTTGCGCGGGAGTGGGATCCCGCACACTGCTCGGGGGCTGCCACCGACCTGAGCCTTATGGTGCAAAAGGAGGAGTCGTTCCACATGACGCTTGCGCGGGGCGGCGGGAATCAGGCGCTGGCGACCTATCTGAACGACATCAATGAGCGTATTCGGGTCATAAGGCGCCTTGATTTCACGGCTGGATTCCGTATCGAACGGACCTACGAAGAGCATCATAGGATCGTGTGTCTGCTGCTGGAGGGGGACTTGGCGGCCGCCAAGACGCTCATGACAGACCACATCCTGCAAAGCGAGAAATTCGCGCGTAGCGTGACATTGGAACAGCTGGCCAGGACCGAGAACGGTGCGGCTCGGTCCGCCATGCGCTAAGGCGTGCGTGGGCATTAATGGTGCGATCCTGAGGGCCATTCCCCATAGGCGGGCTTTGTGCTGGTTTGCGAGGTGGCAGCGTCCCGGAATGGGCGCGGAGATTCGCGGTTTGGCCGCCACAGTCCGGCAGCATCGTATGGCACGAAACATGCTGTAGGTGTATGCAAGGATGCATTCAAGTCCGGCGGCGTGAGGCGTTACCGCGTCGACCTGGGGAATGCATGGCATGGTTCGTTCAGAAGTCCACGCGAAGGAGACGA
>JAJZZU010000075.1 GCA_021797365.1 Pseudomonadota bacterium
TCCCAAGGGCAACAGGACATAGAGCACGGTGCGTGTCATGTCCACCCAGAAGTTGCCGAGATGCCGGCTCTTGGCGCGGATGAGGCCGCGGATGATGGCGATCACGATGACGATACCGGTGGCTGCCGACAGGAAGTTCTGCACCGCCAGGCCCAGCATCTGCGACAGATAACTCATCGTCGACTCGCCGCCATAGGCCTGCCAATTGGTATTGGTGACGAAGCTCGCCGCGGTGTTGAAGGCCAGCGCGTGCGTGACATTGGCGAAGTGCTCGGGATTGAACGGGAGCCCGCGCTGCCACAGCAAAAGAGCGTACAAAAAGACCGTACCCAGGAGATTGAAGATGAGCAGCGCTATGGCGTAGCGTTTCCAGTCCATCTCGTCGTCCGGATGGATGCCCGCCAAGCGATAGAAGAGGCGCTCGACGGGCCCCAGCGCGCGCGTCGCCCAGAAGGTCTCGCCGCTATAGACACGGGCCATGTAGGCCCCAAGCGGCAGGGCCAACAGGATGGTGGCCACCAGCACGGCGACCAGGGTCTCGACAGGCGAGGTCATAGAAAACGCTCCGGATTCAGCAAAAACACGAGGAGATAAACGAACAGGCCGACCCCCAGGGCCAGCCCCACCCAGACAAAGACGCTCATGACCCCCTCCGCAGGCGCTCAAGCAGCGCGGTAAACCCGATCGAGGCGGCAAAGAACACGACAATCACGCCGAAATACACCCATGCCATCGGCACGTCTCTCCCAAGATGAGCGGGACAGCCCCGCGCCCATCTCCAAGCAAATGGCGTGCCGATATATATTTCTGTTATATATCAATACTATGGAAAACGCGGACGCAGCCGCAGGAGGGCCTCATCGTTCTAGGAGCGGATAACGAAGCCGGAAATCTCGGGGCCGCGAGGAGGCCGGCCGCCCCGACCGCTGGGCCTTGGGTGCCTGAACCGATCCAAAGAGTGTAGGGGGCGGGCGGTACAAACGGCGCGCCCTACGGGGGTCTTGCGAGGATTGCAGGTGGATCGCAGGTATCGAGGCGCGACGGGACCACGGTGAGGTCGGGTCCGCGCATCGGACCCGACCTTGCTCTCCCTTAAGGGGCGCCGGCCTCGTCGAGCGCCGCCCGCGGAAACAGCTCGAGCAGCCCGGAACCCGTCTCGCGCACCTTTTCGACGCTCTTTTGGAACACCGAGCGCGTGATGCGCGCCCCGAAGCCGTCCTGGCACCATTCCCAGACCATGTGCAAAATGGTCTGTCCGGCCTGCAGTGCCACGGGCGCGGACAGGGCCGGTCGGCTCGGCTTTACCAGGTAGTCACGCAACTCATCGGCGGCGGCGCCGTCGAGCGCGACACTGTGCAAGCGGGTTGCGAGAAACATGCGCAGACTGATCGCCTTGCCGCGATCGAGGGCCTCGAGGCGGTCGAGTACTTGACCCAAGGCGAGCGCGAACGAGGCGGTCAGCGGGGCCACCTCGGTCTCCGCGGGGTCATTCTTATGGCTCTGACGGTAAGCGCGCACCGCTGGCAGCGGATCGACGTCATCTGGATGTCGCGGCCGCCCGAACTGCTTCAGGACCTCGGCGTGCAAGGCCGGGCGCAGATCGGGGACGCGCGCGAGTCTTGTGACGTCGCGCACGAAGTCGGTCAGGGTAATGTGCAGACCGGCATTGTAACGCTCCTCGAAGAGGTCGATGGCATTCATGATGTCGTCGGCGGACAGCCCCTTTTCCCGGAAGCGCCCGAGGGCATGGTGGACGGCGATCCGCCGGCGCGCCTGCTCGGCCTCCGAGGCCTTGGGCGCGTCCTTGTTCAAAAGCGCCTCGTAACGGGCCTTCATGCGCCCGATCTCGCCATCCTTTTCGGCGACGAGCCTCTCCAAGCTGCGCTCATAGACCTCGAGCGCCTGATCACGCACCGCGAGTTGGCGCAGAAAATGGAACAGGATCAGCGCGAAATTCGCGAGCGCGAGCATCAGGGCCGTGACCTGAATGAGGCGCAGGCGGGCGGCCTTGGCCGCGGCGACATTCTGCATGGCCGTGGTGAGCTGGTTCATGAGCCCGAGGAGCCGCAGATTGTGATGGGCCCCGAAGCGTATGGCCTGGCCCAGGCTGTCATGGGGGGCCAACCCCTGGGCGTTGAGGTGTACGCGGCTCAAGAGATGGTGATAGGGTTTCCATAAGGCGAAGGCCTCGCGCAAGACACCCTCGGCCGCGGCCCCGGTCACCGCCGCGAGATGCACCGGCCGGCCGGTGCCGCCGGGGACGGTGCCGCCGTGGGCGAAGGCGTTGAGGGTGTGATCGAAAAGACCCACCGTGGCGTGCAATTCCGCCAAGGCCGGGGCCGCGCTCCGGTCATGATCTTCGGCATAATCGATCCGGTAGAGGGCCTTCATCATGCGCTGCGACAGCATGCGTTGCCGGCCGGCGAGATTCACCGCCACCGCATTCCTCTGGATCTGCGAGGCCAGGGTGAAGTTCAAGACCAGCACGCAGAGATCGAGTACCAGGAACAAGGCAATCGAGGACACGAGCGTGCGATACTTGGCGGCGATGCGCATGGGCGCCATGCCTTCAGTCATATAGAAACCCCTCTCATGTGATCGTTCCCCGATCCCTCGCAAAAACGGGGCCAACCCGCACGCTTTCGTGCAAGTGACTGTTTCTTCTCCATTAAGAGGCGCTCTATGCCCGCAAGATGCGACACCAGGCTGATCCATTGCGAGGCGCGCGATGCGCCTTGCGCCCCCGTGTAGGGCGCAGCGCCTTGTCAGACAAGCGGCCTGGGCTATTCTTTCCCAAACGGGGTGTACCCATGCCGGACGATGCCAGATGAGTGTGGTGCCTGAAACGAACGGCGACCGCGGCGATGCGCCGCGACGGCGGATACTCGTGGTGGACGACGACGATGGACTGCGCGCCGGGCTCGCCATCGGCTTGAAGCGCGACGGCTACATGGTGCAACTTGCGGGCGATGCCCGCGAGGCGATCGAGAAGCTTGCGGGCATGGACTTCGACCTTATCCTGCTCGATCTCCACCTCCCAGGCGCCATCAACGGCCTGAGCCTGCTGAACACCATCCGCACCGAACGCTCGCCCTTGAACCTCCCGGTCATCATCATCTCGGGATCATCCGATAGCGCGAATATCGTGACGGCATTGCGCGACGGGGCCAACGATTATGTCGTGAAACCCTTTGACGCGGGCACGGTGCGCGCCCGCGTCCGCACACAGATCACGCTAAAGGCGCTGAAGGACGTCAACGACCACTTTCTGCGGACCGCGAGCCACGACCTGAAAAAACCGATCATGCTCATGCTCGATATCGCAAGCCAGATCCGGCTGTCGGCACAAAGCGGCGAACCGATGTCGGCCGACGATCAATCGGCCTTGGATCTCCTGATCGATACCGGGAAATACATGCAACAGATCATAGGTGAGCTTCTCGATATGGGCGCCATCCGCGCCGGTCGCATCCATCTGCAGAAACAGCCCACGGACTTCGGCGCCATCGTCCGGCAAGCCGTGGCCCATAATTCCGGCTACGCCCATGGCAAGGGTATCGAGCTTGGCCTCAAGTTCTCGCCGGGGCTGCCCCACATCCTGGCCGACGAACTGCGCCTCCTGCAGGTGCTCGACAACCTGATCGGTAACGCCATCAAATTCAGCCCGGCAAAGACCCGGATCATGATCTCCACCCTGATCGACGGCGAGTACATCGTGTGCGAGGTGGCCGATGAAGGCCCGGGGCTCTCCGCGCAGGATCAGGCGCGCCTCTTTCAGCCCTACCAGTCGCTCAGCAACAAACCCACCGGGAACGAGCAAAGCACCGGACTGGGTCTTGCCATCTGCAAGGAGTTGATCGCCCTTCATCAGGGCGAAATCGGGGTGCGCAACAATGTCACCCGCGGCGCCACCTTCTGGATCCGTATCCCGGCGAGACCCCCGCCGGCACACGAGGCCACCCTGGCCGAACCCGGCATGACCGCCGGACAGGCGACCTAGGAACGCCGATCGCTGAAGGCGGTCACCGTGGACGCGGGCGCCTCCTCCGCGCTGACCGGGGCGGGAGACGCGACCGGGGCCGGCTGCCCTCCGGGATCGGGGCGTCCCGGTCCCACGCGAAAGAGCGTGATCTCGGGCGGCGCAAGCAAGCGAAACGGCGGTCCCCAGGCCCCGGTCCCGCGACTCACATAGAGATAAGAGGCGCGCGCCAGACGAAAAAGCCCGGCGTGCGCCGGATAGTAGAGGCGGGTCAGAAAGCCAAAGGGGAAGATCTGACCCTTATGGGTATGCCCGGAGAGTTGCAGGTCGAAGCGGGTCTCCGCGCCGGGCAACACCTCGGGGCGATGCTTGAGCAGCACCGTAAAGACCCCGTCCGACAGCCCGCGCAGGACCCGCGCCTCGTTTCTCGCCGACTCACCCGGCCGGCCGGCCACCGGGTCATCCACGCCCACGATCCGCAGACCCGGAACGGTCACCGCGCGATTGCGCAGCACGATAAACCCGCAGCGCTCCATGAACGCGAGCGAGGGCGCAAGGCCCGCGTAACACTCGTGATTGCCGATGACCGCGAACTTTCCGAGGCGCGGCTTCAAGGCCGACAAGACCTCGGTCACGGGCACCGCAAGACCGGCCCGCGAATCGATCAGATCGCCGGTCGACACCACAACATCGGGATCATGGTCGCGCAACCGCTTCAGGAGCGTCTCGATGCGCCGCCGCCCATTCATGGACCCTATATGCACATCCGAGACCTGGGCTATGCACAGCACCCCGGAAGGGCCGACATCCTTCGTAGTCGGTATGTCGACCGTCTCGACGCGAATGCGTGAACGCTCGATAAAGGCGTAGAGCGCCAGGACCGCGGTAAGGCCCAGGGTGAGCGCCAGCGACACGAGCCTGGCGGCAGGCGCGGGCGGCACACCGGCCAACGTGAACGAAACCGCCAACACCAGATCGGCGGCGAGTCGCGCCATGACAAACAGCAGGACCAGGCCGGCCCAGGTGTAGCCGATCCAGGAAAACACCCGGCCCAACCGCTCGAACCCTCGGCGATCGAGGCGCCGGGCAAGAAACGGGGTCAGCCCGAGACCCGCAAGCGCCCCACCAAGACCCAGGCGTTCGGGCTGCGACAAGCCCAGGCCGGCGGTCAGGACATGCCATATGAGGACGTGCGCCAGACCGTAAAGGGTTACGAACACAGGAAAAATCATCTACGAACCCTCGAAAGCCAGACGCCATTGTGGCGCATCACCCCCGGCGCTCCCAGGCACCTTTAGACACCCGCATCAAACTATCCGGCAAGCGGATCCCCGCAAGGCGTGTAAGGCAAGGGCGTGGTGCGCCTCGCCGCCTCAGGAATCCAGCGCGCGTGCGACGATCTCGGCGAAGAGCGTATCGAGTTCCGCGCCCAGGGTGTCGAGATCCGGGTGACCATAGGGCGCGAACACGCGCGAAGGGCGGCGGTACGCCACCGTCGTGCGCCCGCCCCGGACATAGATGTGGAGACGCAACGGGATGTCGAGCCCCGCCTCCTTGCGCGCGGTCCACACGCGCACCGCGAAATCCGGGCGAAAGATCTCCAAGATCTGATCGCAGTCGACGGTAAGACCCTTCCTGGCGGCATTGGCCTGCCCATTGATGTGCGCCACGAGGCCCATGGGTACCGCGGCAACCGCCGCCTTCAAGTGCTCCACGGTCTCGTCACAGCCGTAAGGCGACGCCGCTTGCACTAAATCCTCGCTCATCGTGTCATCCTTGTCCGGCATGGCCGGCTCGTTGCCAGGGAAGGTCCGGGTATCGGGAGCGTGCGTGGCCGAAAATCCCGTGGGCCGCGAGCAGCTCTACGAATCCCCTTGCCGTCCACGCCATCATCGACTGTAATGCAAAGTAGCGGCTGCTACTCTATCATTCGCCGGTTTCGAGGCTCACACAAAATCCACCCAAAGACAAGACACCATGCGCCTGACATCGATCCTCATCGCAATCCCCTGGCTGCTCGCCGCGGCGCCGGTATCCGCCATGACCATGCCTTCGCTCCCGAATCCCTGTGCCGGCCCTTCGGGTCTGCTCGCGGAGCTCGACCGGCCGACCATCGCCGACAGCGCCTGCGTGGTTCAACCGGGACGCGCCATCGTGGAAATGGGCTATGCCCATCTCAATACGAACGACGGCACGCGCCAAACGCTCCCGCAGGCGGAGCTGCGATTCGGTCTGCCCCATCGTAACGAATTCGTGCTCCTGCCCCCGAATGCGACCTATGCAGGCAATGAAAGCGGGGGCGAGACCGATTACAGCGCGGTGGTCATGGGGCTCAAGCACGAATGGGGCTATACCCGCCACTGGATCTATACCGGCGAGGTCCTGTTCACCGCGCCCGGGACGCACAATGCCGCCGGCATCACGGATGGCTGGGGGACCGCCGTAAACGGGATTGTCGGGTACAGCCTCACGCCGAGCGTCGCGCTCGGGCTCATGCTCGGCGTCACGAGTCTTTATGATAGGGCGGGGCGGCGCTACACGAGCCTGAACCCGGATTTCACCGCCACCTGGCTCATCGATCCGCGCTGGCAGCTGTACGCCGAGGTCTATGGGCAGACCCACACCGCCCAAGGGGCCGGCAGTGGCTGGGACACCGATGGGGGCGTGCAGTATCTCATAACGCGACACATCGAGGTGGATGCCGAGATCGGGCAACGGCTGTCCGGGGCGCTGGGCGGCTACCGCCACTACTGGGGAATGGGTGCGGGATGGGAGTTCTAGAAAAGGGCGGCGGAAACGATCCTTTGGCCCCCGAGCGCGAAGGCGTCACGAAGTTCACACTTTACTACACCCGTGGCGCACCGCTCATGGCCGCGCGCCTTGCCACCCTGCAGGCCTGGCGGCGGATACTCTTCGATCTCGGGCTCATAGGACAGGAGCTCACCGCGGCAGGCCCTATCGGCTTTGGAAACGTAAGTGAGCGCTTCGACGCGCAAGAGCGCAGGGGGTGCTTTCTGATCACCGCGACCCAGACCGGCCACAAACCCACGCTCACACCCAAAGACTACAGTCTCGTGACGGGCTGGGATCTGGCCGCCAACCGCATCGACGCCGAGGGACCGGCACCCCCCTCCTCGGAATCCCTGACGCATGCCATCTTCTACGCATTGCTGGCCGATGTGCGTTATGTATTCCACGGCCACTCCCCCGAGATCTGGTCACACGCCGACGCCCTCGGACTCCCGTCGACCGATCGCCGCGTGCCCTATGGGACCCCGGAGATGGCCCGCGAGGTCCAGACCCTCCTGGCCCTGCCCGATAGCCGCGCAACCGGACTTCTGGTCATGGGTGGCCATGAAAACGGGGTGATAAGCTACGCCGCCACCGCCGATGCCGCGGGCGACATGCTCATTCAGACCTTGACGCGGGCCCGCGGCCTGGCATCGAAGATGAAAGACAAGCGGCCATCGGGATAACAGTTTCCCCACCCGCCCATGAAGACCATCAGCGCACGAGCGCCCCGACGCACGGGCAATGAAACGGGCCCGGACGAATCCGGACCCCGAAAACCTCGCGTCCCGCCGATCACGACCCGCCCCCCGTGCGAGATTCACATGAGCGCATCTACGGCCTCGGCCTGGGCCCGCAGTCGACCCGGGGCCAGGTGCGCGGACATAACGAAGGCGCGACCTGCGCGCCAACGATCGAGGGGAGCAGTTCATGTCTGACACGCATCAACCCGAGACGGGGCCCGCGGACGGCCATGCGATCGCCGGATGGGTTCGCTTCGTCAGTGGCTTCTTTCCCGTGCATCCGGGCGCGCTGGCCGATCTCCTGAACGCGAAACAACATCCCATGATGTTCGGTCACCACCGCGCCCGCTTCCTACTGTCGCGCGCGCGGCTCATGGCGATGTTGTTCGCCATACTCACGCCGCTATGGATACCCGTGGACGCGTGGGTCTTCCCTCAGTCGATCTGGCAGCCCCTGGCGTTGGGGCGTATCATCGCCAGCGTGGGCTTCGCCGTGCTGGCGATGCGTTCCCGTGAGGCAACGAGTCTCAAAAAAGCGCACCGCGCCCTGGCCTTGCTGTTTCTCATACCCGCGGCGTTCTATCTCTTCTCGCACGCGGTTTTGGCGCACGCGTCCCTGGATCGATTCGGTACAGTCATGGCCAGCAGCTACGCATTCCTGCCCTTCATGATGATGGCCGGCCTCAGTATCTTCCCATTGACGGTACGGGAACTGGGTGCGTTGACGCTACCGCTCCTCGTGGTCTTTGCGATCCCGGTCGTGGATCGCGATGCCTTCATGATGCCGACCCTCGACGCCGTGGCGGTACTCTGGCTGCTCGCGCTCGTAGCCGCGGTCGGCGGCCTGTCGGCGATAAGCCAACTCCAGATCCTGCGCTCGCTGTTTGCGACATCCGTAATCGACCCGTTGACCGGAACCCTGAATCGCGGCAGCGGGAACGAACTCATTGCGCTGCAGTTCGCGCTGGCGCAGCGCCATGGCTACCCGCTGGCCCTTGCGTTTGTGGATCTCGATGACTTCAAGCAGGTCAACGACACGGCAGGCCATGAGAGCGGGGACCGACTGCTCAAGGAGGCCGCACAGGCCTGGCACGCGACCTTACGCAAGAGCGACACCATCCTGCGTTGGGGTGGCGAGGAATTCGTGCTGGTGCTGCCCTATACGGACTGCCATCATGCCGATCACCTGATCCGCCATCGCCTGCCCGCGCTACGACGACCAGATGGCACACCCCTCACCTTCAGTATCGGGGTCGCGGAATGGCGCGCTGACGGCGTGACACGCTGGCAGGCGTTGGTCGCGCTCGCCGATGAACGCATGTATCAGGCCAAGACCATGGGCAAAAATGCCATCGTCACATGCGCGCCTGGAGCCCCCCTTACGTAGGGACTGAAAGCGCCCGGCTTGTTGCGCCCGCCCCTTACGTTTCGCCGGCGACCGAATGACACACGGCGCGCCCGGTAGCATCGGCCTCGCCATCACCCCATGGGATCGGGGCCCACACGCGCATCACCACACGGCCGCGGTGACCAGGCGGGTCCCGGAAGTCTCACCACAATGATGCAATCGCCTGCCGCGTGTCGGGAAGACGGCAGCGGCGCGGTATAGGCCCCCGCGCGCGGTTTCCGGCGAGGCGTGGATCGGCTGACCGACACAAACTCAAGGCGGCCCGAAGCCCAAGTCAAACGGCCCGGCAGCTACCCCTGCGACACAGGAGGACGCCCGAACCCGACGAGACACACCAGGGCGACAAGGATCCGCCCCGCCCGTCGAGGAGACCATTCTCGGCGATACCATAAGCCATGGGGGCAAGACAGCACCCAGCAATTCTCAATGTGGCGCTGACCATGGGCACCGAGTGGCGTCCCGCATGACGAGAAGGCGCCCAACATCCGGCACAGGCGCGTCAGACAGACGCATTCTTGCATCGTCACCGGGTGATCCAGGC
>JAJZZU010000076.1 GCA_021797365.1 Pseudomonadota bacterium
ATGGATATGCTGGACCTTGTCTGAGGTGCGCTCCAGAACGCCTTTGACGAGCACCAGGGCGGATCGCAGAACCAGTGCACGGAATGTCTGCGCCACCTCCTGGGACACTATGACATTCGCGGTACCGACACCATGATGGTGCGGCTCCTCCCGTGCCCGGATATCGCCATGCTCGCACAATCGGGGGAGAATATGTGGAATACCATCCAATACATGCAGGCTGCGGACGCCTCGGATATCGTACCGCAAAACGTGCTGGCCGCCTCCTATGAGCGATGCCGTATGTTTGACGTTTGTGAGAGCAAACGGCGCATAGACGACACCTTTGGGGAGGGAGAAACCCGGAATTTTCTCCAGCAGAATGGCAAACTTGTCACCTACGGGCATCTGGTCGTCATGGAATACATGGGTGACATCAAGGAGGCCAGCGATCTTTTTATCTTCACCAACGGTCAAGGCCGCATATTGGGATTATGGTCACGCCCGGAGATCGTGTCCGCCGCCGCCACTATAGGCCTCCGGGCAGGGGCGTCACTGGCCGAAGATAGCGCCGGGACCAATGCCGTGGCGCTCGCTCTGGCGGCGCAAGGTCCGGTCATCTTGAAGGGAGAGGAGCACCTCTGTCGCATATTCCATGACTGGACGTGCGTGGCGGCCCCGGTCATAAGCGCCGATGGGGCACTCATCGGATGCCTCGACATCTCGGCGCCCGAAGGCCCTGTCTATGAAAAGCTGGCCTTGGCGCGATCGATTGCGCGGGAGATCGGGCGGCTTGTGGGCAACAAGATATCGTTTGGCGGGATTACGATCCGCCAACGCGAGGTGCTTGCGCTGTTTGCCCATGGGGTGAGTTATAAAGGGATCGGCAGCATACTCGGAATATCGATCAAAACCGTGGAGGAGCATCTCGATGCGGTGCGTATCAAGATGGGCACGAAGAACCGGCGGGCCTGCATCAAAAAGGCGATCGAGATGGGAATCTTGTAGGGACGGAAAGGAATGCGGGCAGATCCCTGGGCATCAGGTCGGGATCCGCGTGAATGCGCGTGCATGGATATGCTGGACCTTGTCTGAGGTGCGCTCCAGAACGCCTTTGACGAGCACCAGGGCGGATCGCAGAACCAGTGCACGGAATGTCTGCGCCACCTCCTGGGACACTATGACATTCGCGGTACCGGTCTCGTCTTCCAACAGCAGGAACATAAGACCCTTGGCGGACCCCGGCCTTTGCCGGCTCGTCACGAGACCGGCAATGGTTGCGATGGTACCGGATCTTACGCCCCCCAGGGTCGCGATCGGCAGGACATGGGATGCGAGGCGCTTGCGCATAAGCCCTACCGGGTGGCCGCGCAAGGAAAAGCCCAGCGCTTGATAATCGGCGGCCACATCGTCGGCGTGGGTGCCCGGACGCCGCCACACCCGCACCTCCTCGGGGTCCGCAAATAGCGGCAGGGGCGCCTGGATCGCGAGACTTTCCCACAAGGCCTGCGGCCGTGATCCGCACACATCATCCAAGGTCCCACCCTGCGCCAACCGCCAGCCGTCGGCCCGCGACAGGGACACGCCTTGCGCCATGGAGCGCCATGAGGAACGCCCCCGCAAGGGTAATTGCGCAAGCCGCGCGGCCCCCTTGCGGGTAAGCCCTCGCACGAGGTCGAGACCAAGACGCACGGCCCGTCCGCTTGGGCGCATCTCCAAAACCGTGGCCACCTGGCTTGAGCGGGCATCCGGCGCCAATACCCGCACCCCGTGACGCCGGGCGTCGGCTATGAGTTGCGATGGCGCATAGAAACCGAGCGGCTGGCTGTTCAATAAGGCACATAAATAGACATCGGGGACATGGCATTTGAGCCAGGCACTGGCGTAGGCCAGAAGCGCGAAGCTCGCGGCATGGGATTCCGGGAAACCATAGGCCCCGAAACCGTGGATCTGGCGATAGATGTCCTGGGCGTAGTCCTCGCCATAGCCGCGCGCACCCATCCCTTTCAGGAACCGCCCCTTGAAGGCCTGAAGGTCTCCGTCCCTCCTCCAGGCCCCCATGGCGCGCCTTAGCTCGTCGGCCTCGCCTGGCGAAAAACCCGCAGCCACGACCGCGAGCTTGATCACCTGTTCCTGAAAGAGCGGTATCCCGAGCGTCCGGCCGAGGACCGCCTCGATCTCACGGCTGGGGTAGGACACCGCCTCGCGTCCCTGGCGCCGGCGCAGATAGGGGTGGACCATATTCCCCTGGATCGGCCCGGGGCGCACGATCGCGATCTGAACGACGAGATCGTAGAAGGCGCGCGGCCTAAGACGCGGCAGGAGCGCCATCTGCGCGCGTGATTCGATCTGAAAAACGCCCACCGTGTCGGCAGCCGACACCATCTCGTAGACGGCGGGGTCTTCGGCCGGTATCTCGCCTAACGCGCCAGGGCCGAGCCCATGCTCGCGCATGAGCGCAAAGGCCTTTTGCAGCGCCGTCAACATGCCAAGCCCCAGGCAATCGACCTTCATGATGCGCAGCGCATCCAGATCGTCCTTGCCCCACTGCAGCACCGTCCGGCCGGGCATCGCCGCCTTCTCTATCGGGATGAGCCGCGTCAGGGCCTCCTGCGACAACACCATGCCCCCGGTATGCTGCGAGAGATGGCGGGGGCGGCCGGCCAGCTCGCGCACCAGGGCAATGAGCGGGCGAAAGGGCGACCTGCGCACGTCATAACCATGCTCGACCAACCGCCCCTCCAAGACATCGACCCCCTCCCACCAACCGAGCAATCCCGCCAAGCGATCCACGAGCGCGGTCTCGCAACCCAGGGCCTTGGCGACGTCGCGCAGCGCGCTGCGTGTCCGATACGTGATGACGCTCGCCGTCATGGCGGCGCGCTCGCGACCATAACGCTCATACAAGTACTGAATGACCTCCTCGCGTCGCTCGTGCTCGAAATCGATGTCGATATCCGGGGGCTCATGGCGTTCGCGCGAAATGAACCGCTCGAACAAGACCTCGAGACGCGCGGGGTCCACCGCCGTGATACCCAAGGCATAGCAGACCACGGAATTGGCCGCGGACCCCCGCCCCTGACAGAGGATGCCGCGACCTTTGGCAAACCGCACGAGATCGTGGACGGTCAAAAAGTAATCCGCATAGGCCAGTTCCCCTATGAGAGAGAGTTCGTGGCGCACCAAAGACCGCACGGAATCCGGCACACCCCGCGGATAGCGCGCCGCAAGGCCCGCGCGCGTCAACCGGATCAATTGTCCCAGGGAATGGCGTGGACTGCGGCCCTGGCGCGGATAACGATACCGGAGGTCCTCCAGGGAAAAACGGCAGGCCTCGGCCACGACCTGCGTCTCCTTAAGCCACGCCTCCGGATAGAGGGCACATAATGTCGGGATATCCCGCAGATGCCGTTCGCCGTTCGAAAACAGGGCCCACCCGGCCTCCGCCACGGTCGTCTTCAGACGAATGGCGGTCATGGTGTCTTGCAGGGCGCGGCGCCCACGCTTATGCATGTGTACGTCGCCACAGGCCACGACCGGCCTTTCCAGGCGCGCGGACAGGATCTGCAGCCGCTCCTTGTGGCGATCGTCGGTCCCCGCCTTATGCAATTCCCCGGCAATCCAGAACCGCGCGCCCAAGGCCCGTGCAAGCGCCCCCGCAAGCGGATCACAGTCCCCCCCGGCATCCGGGCACCAGAGCACGAGACAATCCGCGAGCGCGCCGAGATCGGCGATGCCCAGATCGTAATCACCCTTGTCCACCCGCCGGCCGCGCGTGATGAGCTCGGAAAGCTCCGCATATCCGGACGCGCTACTCACCAGGACCACGCACTTCAACCCCTCCCGGACCGTGATCTCGGACCCCACGATCAGAGGCAACCCCCGATCCTTGGCGGCCCTATGGGCGTGCACGATGCCCGACAGGGAGCACTCATCCGTTATGGCAAGCCCCCGATAGGACAAGGCGCAGGCCCGTTCCACGAGTTCCTTCGGGGCGGAAGCGCCGCGCAGAAAGCTGAAATGGCTCAGGCAATGCAGCTCGCTGTAGGCGATCATGCGAAATAACCGTGCAGAAACCACTCGCCGCGCGCGCAGCGAAATACCCAGAGGGACTCACGTCTGGCATTGGTGGCCACGAAGTAGTCGCGTACCACGGGCTCGTCCCACCACCCCGTTTCCACCCGTTCGGGTCCGCGCGCAAACTTCAAGGGACCGCGAAACATCGGCGTCCCCCGAACGACGTCCAGCCGCTCAGGGGGGTCTATGAGCCATACCGGACGATCGGCCGGGGCACGGATCCGCCCTTGCGGGGTGCGTGACGGCCAGGGGGTCTCCCGGCTTGCACGCTCCGGGCGGTGATCCGGATGGAGAGACAGCGCGCGCACCGCATCACGGCCAAGCCGCGCCTGCAGCCTGTCCAAGAACCCCCGAAAGTCCTGCTCGCGCCATTGCCCATCACGCCACAAGGGCAGACTGCCTTCGGTCAAGTCCTCCAGAGGGGCTGATACCGTCACCGCGGTTATGGCCGACCCGGGCCGGAAATCCCGCAGCCGTTCCCGCACAAGGCGCATCAGGACCTGGCCATCCCGCTCCGGGCGCGTCAGCGTAAACACCTCCGACCGCAGACTCCCGTCCTCACAATTCATCTCGACCGTAAAACCGGCCACGCGCGCCTCCTGGGCGCGCAGCACCATGACCCACTCGCGCACGATCCGCGCCAGCGCAAACGCCAGGGCCTCATCCGTCTCCACCGGATGGGGAAAGGCGAGTCTGCGCCTGAACCACGGCGCCGGTGCCCAGAAATCCTCGATCTCCGGACGCTCCCCCATGAGCCCTTCGATGAGCCGGACGATCTCCTGACCGAAGCGATGGGCGAGACCCGGGCGCGGCAGATCGAGGAGATCGCCCATCCGCGTAAGCCCGAGGGCCTGGCAGGCGGCACGCGCCTCGCCCGCCCAGGAAAGCCCTGTCAGGGGCAAGGAACGCATCGCGAGGCGCCAAGGGTCCTTCGACGTCCATACGCAGCGCATCGCCGAGCGCGCGCAGTGCCATGCCAGGGCGGCGGTCGGCGCCATGGCGACCTCGAACGCATATCCCGCATCCTCCAGGCCGCGCGTCACATGGGCCACGATCCGGTGCGGGTCACCCACCGGGCTTGCCTGATCCGTAAACCGCATCAATACCCCATCGGCGCGCAGGACCACGCACGGGCTGAAGCCGTAGGCAAAGGCCGCGAGGCCCTCCAGAAGACTGCTTTCGGCGGCCCGGTCACGGGCCCCGAGCGATAGGGACGGACACAAGGCGCAGGCCTGCGCCACGGACAGGCCGGGTGTAAGGCCCTGGGCGCGGGCCTGCGCATCACAGTCGACCAGGGCCTTGTCCTCGACCACCGCGAACGGCGCCGGGCGTGCCGCGAACACCTCCAAGGGCAACGCCGTCAGGACCACAGCCAACCAGAGCATGGAACGGTCCCGGGCTAGAGCGCAACGACAAGCGGCGCCACCGGACGCCCAGCCTTGCGGGCCAGCGTGATGCGCACGCCTTCTGGCGCGGACTCCAAGACGAGACGCAGGCGCGACGGCTGGGGCGCAAGGTCCTGGGGCAGGAAACAAAAGCCCCAATGCCCCCCTTGGGCGGCGTGCCGCTGCAGGGCACGGAACTCCTGCTCACGGATATCGCCAAACCAACTCACCACGGCCCCGACGGCGGGGCTCAAAAGCCCTTGGCTGACTGCCCACAAGGCCTCCTTGTGAGTCCTCGGACGCACGACGATCAGGTGATCCAGCGCGATATCGTGAGCGACGAGCGCAGGGGCGTAGGGTCCGTAGGGGGGCGCCACCCATATCAGTCGACCTTCGCGGCTCAAGGCCGCCAGCACCGGCAGCAGCAGACGCATCTCACCGATACCCATCCGGCCGGCACGCAACTCCGTCAGCACGCCGACCGGCCAACCTCCCCCCAGGCCCTGATCGAGCGCCGGGAAACCCGTGGACATGACAGCGGCCGGGGCGGGAGCCGCCCCTCGATACACCCTGGCCCCCCAGGCCCCCGCCCCGGCCATCAGGGCATGCCCTCCAGCCCTTGGCGCAACACCCCCACCCCGATCCCTTCTATGACCCAATCCTCGCGGTCCCGTAACACGATCGGCCGAAAGGCCGGGTTCTCCGGCAGCAACACGACCTGCCCCGCGCGACGCCGCAAGCGTTTGACCGTCACCTCGTCCTCCAGCCGCGCCACGACGATCTGTCCGTCGTGGGCAGTCGGGGTCTTGTGGACCGCCAGGAGATCCCCATCCCGAATCCCGGCATCGCGCATACTCTCGCCGACTACCGTCAGGAAATAGTCCGCGCGTGGCCGGAACAGGGCCGGATCGACCTGATGGTGGGCGGTGACATGGGCGTGCGCGAGCAGGGGCTGGCCGGCCGCCACCCGCCCGATCACGGGGATGCCCTCCTCGCGCCGATCCGGCAGACGGATACCGCGCGCACTCCCGGGGGTCAAGACGATCACACCCTTGCGCGCCAACGCCCGCACATGCTCCTCGGCGGCGTTGACGGACCGGAAACCCAGGGCGGCGGCGATCTCGGCGCGTGTGGGCGGCCGGCCGGTGGCCTCGATCTGCCCCCGGATCCAATCCAGAACCTGCTGTTGACGCCCTGTAAGAATCGACATGCTGGTAATATATACAGTACGAAGACGAAAAAAAAGGAGGGTGGCTTCCTTGCCACTCCCCTCGATACAGAAAGCCCCTCACTCGGCATCCCTACCGAGGACATCCCTGCGTCCCATGGGCCTCCTTGCCCTGCGCTTCCTGCTCTCTCGACATCCTGTCGAAAATCCCTTTTCACGATCCGCCATCCCAGGCGAAGCCAGGGTAAGCCTAAAAATGCCCCCGCCCTATCCGCCGAAAGTCGGAGACGGCAGAGTCCGGTGCACCCGCGGGTTCATGAAACACTTCCCGCCGCACCCGGCTATGGCCCCCATAGCAAACTCTTCGAGTCCGGCGTGCCGCATAGGTTCCGATATAATTCCGGGTATCGCCGCACCCCCGGCGATCACGCCCCCTTCGGTCCTGCGCGCCCGGCCTTTCGGGCTTGTGTGGGCCCCCGCCCTTTGCCATAGTGGTCCGTACCCGAGGGACACGGCATGCGATACATCGACTACGAACCCGGTGGCGACGCCGATACCTTGCGACTCGCCGAGGGCCCGACCCCGGCCCCACGGACCGGTGAGATCCTGATCGAAGTCGCGTACGCCGGCATCAATCGCCCGGACATCCTGCAGCGGTCGGGACGCTATCCGCCGCCGCCAGGCGCCTCCCCGATCCTTGGTCTCGAGGTCTCCGGGCATGTCGCTGAGGTAGGAGCCGGCGTACAGGAATGGCGGGGCGGTGACGCCGTAACGGCGCTCGTGCCCGGCGGCGGCTACGCCGAATACTGCACCACACCCGCTGATCAGGCCTTGCGCGTCCCTGCCCACATGGATCTGGCATCCGCCGCCGCCCTCCCCGAGAACTGGGTTACGGTGTGGGCCAACGCCGCCGACATGGGCGCACTGAAAGCGGGCGAGCGCCTGCTCGTGCATGGCGGCACGAGCGGCATCGGGTTCACGGCCATCCAACTCGCCAGGTTTCTTGGCGCGACCTGCTGGGCGACGGTCGGGAACGACGACAAGGCGGCCTTCTGTCGCGCATCCGGCGCCCACCACGTCATCAATTACCGAACGACCGATTTCGCGGAAGCGGTGATGGAGGCGACTGGCCATCAGGGCATCGACGTGATCCTCGATGTCGTGGGCGCCCCCTATTTGGAGCGTCACATCGGCATCCTCAGGCGTGACGGCCGGCTCGTCTTCATCGCACTCTCCGGCGACAACCGAGGCGAGATCGACCTCGCCCCGATCCTGACCAAGCGCCTGCGGTTGACCGGCTCCGCCATGCGCCCGCGCACGGTCGGCGAAAAGCGCGCCATACGCGACGCACTCGCCCAGCACATCTGGCCCGAACTCGATCACGGCCGGCTGCTCCCACACATCGGCGCGCGGTTTCCGCTCACCGAGGCCGCGCGCGCCCATGCGCTCATGGAAAGCGGCGACCATCGCGGCAAGATCGTGCTTGCCGTAAAGCCCTAAACCGCACCGGACCCGCCCGGCCGGGGCCAACGAATATTACGTATTGCGCAGGCGCATGAGCTCCTTACTTGGGGAGCTCATGCCTGACCACAATCCGTCACGGTCTCGAGTGTTTGGTGCTACAAAACGGGCCTTTTTGCGCATGCTCGTTACCGGAAAACCGGAAAGAATCCCGGCCTGCCCTTCGTCATCCGCGCATACGCCACAATCTCTACCCTGGGCGCCACGAGATCGCAACCCCTGCCATACGCGACGTTCCTTGGCCAGCGCTATCCACTTCGGATACCGTATGTTGTGCGCGCTGCCGTCGGCGCATGCCAGCAGCAGGTCGCCCACGATACGGCCGTTGCCATTGTCGAAGGGATGCAAGGTCACACACCAAAGATGGACGAGTCCTGCCTTGATGAGCGGCAGGTCCCCCGCATTCCCATTGACCCGTTCCAGAAAGCGGCGCATCTCGATCTCGAGACGCTGGGCCGGGCGGCGCCTCGAAATACACGCGCTCACGGCCGATGGGGCCGAAGACCATTCGCATCGGGCCTACGGCATCGTCCCGGAAGCCGCTCACCCTGATCCTTGTTGAGGGCCGGAATAGCCCGCAGAGAAGAGCACTGCATCAGCCAAATAGGCGCTCGCGAGTAATCGGGGCCACGCAATTGGCCGTGGCATCCAGCACCATATCGACGACTCCCTCGACGCGCCGGTCTGCCGGGACCGGGGCCCCGATGTCCGACACCCTGGCGACGGACGATGCTCGAGCGCACGGCCTCGACATCGAGCCCCTCACTCTCGATCTCACTATCCTCGGCAAGCACTGATAGGCTCGCCCGAACGCGCAGGACCATACCGGCGTCGGTCAGACGCCCTACGCGCCCCTCGCTTCCGTAAGAGGGGCAGCCAGTGCCGCGAGGTCGTAGCGCCACCGCGGCCAGTCGTCTGCCTGCCAGATGTAGGTGTAATCTCCGCTTTCCATGCGTTGATTATAGGCCTCATTCTCCGCAGGGACACGACGGTCTCCGTAACCTACGTGGAGTTTGCGCATCTCTTCTCGCACTCTGACATGAATGGGCAGAACGACGGGCACGCGGGGATCAGGCCCAGAAATCCTTGAGCTTGCTTACGGGGCAGTTTGTGAGAGGCACCACCGTCTATTCAGGGGATTTTGTCCCATCGATCTCCAACGCCGCCCGATCAAAGGTATAAGTGCCCAGGCAAGCCAGATGCCGGTCACGAGCCGCGGCCTTTGCCGTGTTCATGATCAACGCGTCAGCAAAATCGGCTACCTTTAGACCGTTGGCGGTTTTCACGGGCCTCGCAGCCAGGAAATCGTCGAGCGCTACA